>NC_009635.1:627800-941700 GCF_000017185.1 Methanococcus aeolicus Nankai-3
TTACCTCTCTACCAGCACCCTCCGCCTTATAGAGAAGTAGATTTATGAATTTACGCCAAGAACCGTCAATAATATGACGATTTAAGGTCTTCTGGCTTTTTCTGTTTTTAACCATGGACTTAATGTTTAAGTCCTCTAAAACTATTTTATCATAGTTATTTATGTAGTATCTTGATAATTTATGAAGGAAATCATTTTTCTGATTGTTCAGTTTATCATAAACTTTAATAAGTTTTAATTTGGTCTTTTTATAGTTATTAGAACCCCTAACCTTTCGAGATAGGTTCTTTTGGACTTTCTTTATTTTATCTAATGTTTCATCTATGAATTTGGGATTTTCAAACTTGTTCCCGTCTGAATCAACGGTGTAGGCATTAATTCCCAAATCTATACCTACAACCTTATTGGTTTTAGGTAGTGGGTTAAGTTCTTCTTCCACTTGAAAGAAGGCAAACCATTTATCAGTTGGTTCTTTTTTTATGATTACTCCTTTGATTACTCCTTTAATTTTTCTATGTAGTTTTATGGAAATTTCTCCTATTTTAGATAAGTAAAGTTTGTTATCCTTAATCTTAAAACCTGATTGATTGTATTCTATCGTTTTGTAATGGTTTTTAGATGATTTGAATCTTAATTTACCTACTTTATGACCATTCTGTTTTAGTTTTCCTAACGCTTTAAGATTCCCCCAAAGTTTATTATTTACTATTTTCGAGCGTAGCGAGAAAATCGTATAAAAATCTCGAAGAGATTTTTTGAGATTTGAAGGACTTTAGAATGGACTTTTTTAAGTTCAGGATTCTCCTTTTTATGCTCTGTGATTAGTTTTTGAGTATCCATTTTGTTTAGTTTCGGATTTTTAGTTTTTTGTTCTAAAAGGTAATTATGGAGGTATCTACAAATGTTTAAGTGCTCTTCTATTGTTTCTTGGATACTCTTGGATGGGTAAATCCTGAACTTATAAGTCCTCATCATTGGCATCACAGTTTGATTACTTATAAATAGTAGTAGTTTATGCTAAAAACTATATAAATGTTTTGCCCGCATTTCCGAGCGAAGCGAAGGAAATATATAAAAACCGAAGGTTTTTATCATAATTCATCCCCCCGTAGCGAAGCGAAGACCTAAAACCTAACGGTTTTAAGTTTTCCTCACTATTGTTCGGAAATGCTACAAAATCCGAAGGATTTTGTTTAATCCCTTACGGAAGGGGACTTCTTGCGGAATAAGTTAAAAATGGCAAAAACTTATATACGGTGTGCCATATACTATTTTCGCAATATTATGATTTTATATATTATTATATTTATTAATATATATTTATTATTAATAAATATTAATATGGTTCGTTAGGGAGCTCCTTGCAGCCATAAAATTCATACGATATGATTTTAATATTATGGTTTAATACATAGATTTTATGGCTATTGAACATATTATAAATTATTTTGTTTTTTCAATGATTTTTATTAATAAATTTAAAAAAGGATATGAAAATATTATTTGAGGATATTATGATAAAATTTGGTGAGGCAATTCTTGGAACTGATTTAAAGGCTATTGTAAATGTAATAATAGGAAAAGGAACTGAAATAGATACAGCATTTACAAATGCCCTCACACGGAGACCTTCTCCAATATTTGCCAATTTAAGAGATAATTTAATAGTAAGACCACTAACAATAGTAGTCCCACAGAACGATATTAATTCAGAAATTCAGGTGGAGCTCCTCAATGGAGTAATACAATATGGAGTGGCTAAGGCAATAGCAGATATGGGCGAAAAAGAAGGAATTGACAATGATTTAAAAGCCGTAATTACTGTATCTGTTCCCGATGTTCCATTTACTACGATAAATAAAAGAAAATTATTTCAATATTATTATGGGGCCACAAAATTAGCAATAAATAGGGCATTATCAGAATATCCTTCGGCTGAAAAAATTAAAAAGGAAAAATACAGGGCATTGCACCCATTAGTTGGATTTAGAGATATAAAATTAGAACGACCCCCCTATTTACAGGTTGCCCTTGATGTGCCAACCATTGAAAGTATGGAAAATATCGTTGAGTCATTACCTCAAAGTGATAGAATAATAATAGAGGCAGGAACTCCATTGATTAAAAAATACGGAATTGAAGTAATAGAGCAAATTAGAGAAATATTTGATGGATTTATCGTAGCTGACTTAAAAACATTAGATACGGGTAGGATTGAGGTAAGAATGGCTTTTGAAGCTACTGCAAATGCTGTTGTTCTTAGCGGACTTGCACCAAAATCTACAATATTAAAAGGTATTCATGAATGTCAAAAGTGCGGTATAATGAGTTATCTTGACACCATAAACTTAAATAATCCAGTAGAATTATACAATAAATTAGAATTAAAGCCAGATGTATTAATGGTGCATAGGGGAATTGATGAAGAAATAAATAAAGATAATAATAAAAATAGGAGCTCCCTATCAAAAGAAGATTTTGATAACAATATAATTTTAGGAGTGGCTGGCGGAGTTTCTGCGGAAACCGTTGAGGATTTAAAAAATAAATACGATATATTGGTTGTTGGAAGAGGAATTACAAAATCAAGAGAACCTGCACGAGTTGCAAGGTCAATAGTCAATAAATTGGGGGACGATATTGAACAATATAGGCTTTACCTTGATGAAGACGAAGATATTGCATATTAAAGATAGTAATACAATAAAATAATGTTATATTGTGTGAGATATTAATAGATAATAAAATATTATATTGTGTGATATGATGCCCATAATATCTATAAATGATACCGTTGGATTTTTGGATAAAATAAAGGATAATATAAATAATAATAAAAAAATCCAATTTTCCTGTGTGCTTTCCTCCATAGAAACTACAAAATATGTTCCAATATCTGGAGTTCATAAAGATGTCATAGAATACACACCCGCAGCGGATATGGAGCTTGTAATGATGGGCAAAAGTTTATCGATGCCTAACCCTCCAATTGATGCCACAGGTTGCCCAACTCCTGCAACTATTACTCGGGCAAATGTGGTATTAAATAACATTCCAGTTTTAACCATTGATGCAGGTAGTGCCATAAAACCAAAAATACCCCATATGTCAGTTGATAGCACTCCCACAGGCGATATTTATAAAGGTAAAGCCATGCCTAATTCAAAAGAATTATTTAAAATCGGGGAGCTCCTTGGTAAAAACATAATATCCGATACATTAATTATTGGAGAATGTGTTCCAGGAGGAACCACAACGGCATTGGGCGTATTAATGGGATTAGGATATGATGCAAAAAACAAAATATCCTCGGGCTCTGTGGATAATCCCATTGGTTTAAAATTAAAAGTCGTAGAAACAGGATTAAAAAAGGCAAAATCAAATAATGTATTTGAAGTATTAAATGCCGTCGGGGATAAAATGATGCCAGTAGTGGCTGGAATGGTATTTTCCTCAATTAATCAAAATAAGCCAGTAATTTTAGCAGGAGGGACACAGATGGCTTCTGTACTCTCAGTAATTCAAAAAATTGATGAAAAATATAAAAAAGAGAATATTTTAAATTCCGGACTTGTAGCACTGGGAACTACGGAATTTGTTTTAAATGATAAAAATGCCGATTTAAAAAGCCTCGTAGAACAGATAAATCAAAATGTTCCATTATTTGCTTCAAAATTCAATTACGAAAACTCAAAACTTGATGGTTTAAAATCATATTGTTCTGGCTCTGTAAAGGAAGGAGTTGGAGCTGGGGGCATATCTTTATACAGTTATGTTTCTGGTTTAACTCCTGAGGATATTAAATTATATGTGGAGGAACATTATTCTAATTGGTTTAATAATATTTAAAAATTTTCTGAAAGAAAATCTTTATAATCTTAAACTTGTTTTGCAGGTTAGATATAAAGATAGAGCAATAGTTTAGGTGGTATGACATGACGACTAAAAATAATAAAAACACAATGAAAACAAAAGTTTTAGTATTGGCAGATGATGCTCAAACATCCCCCTCGAAATTATTTAGATTTATAAACTCATTAGATTATGATATAAAAGTAAAAGAAACCTGTTTTGGAGGATATATTGAAGGTGAATGGGGCGTAGTTGAAGAAGTTGCCGAAAAAGTCAGAAATTTAGAAAAAAATAAAATATTTTGTAGGGACAGAGGATTTCCAATATGGGATAAAAGAAGATGTAGGGCATATAGGGGAGGTGGAGCTAGGGAAGGTTTTCACCAGTTAGAGGCAGAACAGAAAAATTTAACGATAATTTCAAAGGCATTGGATGAATTGGAAAAAGAAGAAAATAAAAAATTAGATGCAGAAGAAATAAACAGAGAATATGATAATATTATTAAACGAGATAAAAAAATTAAAGTAGACTTATTTAAAGAAATAGTTGAGGAAGAATTATCTTCAAAGTAATATAATATTATTATTTTTACTATTTTTATATAATTTTTAATGTTGGTGAGTTTGAATTGAAAAGACAATTATATATAAAAGGCTCAAATTTTGAAAGAGAGCTCAAAAAATTATTTGAAAATAAAGGTTTTGCCGTAATTAGAAGTGCGGGAAGTCATGGTGTGGACATAGTGGCTGGAAAAAAAGGAAAAATATATGCTTTTGAATGTAAGGCCACATCAAATGAAAAATTTTATATTTCAAATAATGATGTCGATAAATTAATAAATTTCTCGGAGCTCTTTGGAGCTATACCTTATATAGCTCTAAAAGTAAAATTACCAGGGGAGCTCCAACGGAAATCGGATAAAAAGATATTATTTATAAATCCATATCTTTTAGTTAGTTCGGGAAAAAATTATTCATTGGATTATCATAAAATATACCCAATATCGGAAAAAATTGAAGATTTATTATAGTCCTTCGGAAAGCATGTTTATCGGAGCTCCAATATTATAATTTAAAATTTACTCAATCTTTTAAGCATCATTCCCTCAACTTTAATGGGATATGTTCTTCTTGCAAAATTAACGGCTGCATCTAATCGCTCCTCTGAACTTGAATATATGGTATATAATATATCCTCTTTATTTACCTTATTTCCTGTTTTTACCCCTAAAAAAATTCCTGCTTTTTTATCCTTTGGGCATCCTGCCTCTTTTGCCAATTTTGTTATTAATTTATTCGATATTCCCGTAACATATCCATCTTTTGGTGAGCGAATATCCATTGTATATTCTCCCAATTCAATTTCCTCCGGCTTTGTTATTGTTCCCCCCTGTTCAACCACTATTTCATTGAATTTTTCAAGTGCTTTTCCAGATTCCAATATTTCCCACGCCACTTTTTGACCTTGCCCAATTTGTGCTCTACCCCCGAGCTCCAATAATACTCCTGCAAGAGATACTGATTTTTCAATTAAACTATTTGGTGCTGATTTTGGGTCGTGCAATGCCATTAGAGCCTCTTTTATTTCAAGAGCTGGACCTATTGCCCTACCTATTGGCTGACCACCATAGGTTAAAACACATTCAACACGAATACCGAGGAGCTCCCCCAACTCTATAAATTTTCTTGCCAACTGGTTTCCTTCCTTTTCATTTTTTATTTTAACTCCATATCCAACAGGTATATCTATTACCGTATAATCAATTCCAGTTGCTATCTTTTTAGCCATTACACTTGCCAATAATTGAGGTTGTGGGTCTATTGATAAGGGCCTTTCCACATTTATAATAATATCGTCAGCAGGTGCTAAATTTACAGCTCCGCCCCATGCCAAACATCCTCCTGTTGTTTTTGCCACTCTTTGTATTTCCTCACAGCTTAAATTTACATTTGTTATTACTTCTAAAACATCAGCTGTTCCAGCTGCGGAGGTAATTGCTCGAGAAGAGGTTTTTGGAATAGTCATTCCGGCCGCTGCCACTATGGGAATAGTTAAAAGAGCATATTTGTTACCTGGAACGCCCCCAATACTATGGACATCTACAACGGGTCTTTTTTCCCATTGTATTGTGTCCCCTGTCTCCGCCATTCTTTTTGTCATCGCTACTATTTCCTCCGTATTCATTCCTCTTATGTATGTGGATACTAAAAATGCAGAAAGTTCGACATTGGTTAATTTTTTTGAAACTATTTCATCAATAATGGTATGAATTTCATCAGCAGTTAAGGTTTGACCATTCATTTTTTTTCGTATATATGAGACAGACTGTGGTTTTTGAGCATGTCTTACTCGAACCTCTTCACCTTCATTTAATTTTACATCTTTAATATATTTGCTAACTCCTACTTCGCCCGGTTTAATCATTGTTTTTGTTGATTGAAGTGTCCCGATAAAAGAACATGTTTTGGATTCTATTAATACTCTGTCTTGTGAATAATATGCTGTGCCTTTTATATCCTCCTCATTTATAATCACGGCATTAGCCTCTAAATCCAAGTCTAAAAATTTAACTTCTAAAAATAGCATAATATCCCTCCAATAATTATATATTATAATTTGTATTGGACAGTATATAAAAATATGTGTAAAAATAGAGATAAAATTTAAAAAAAATAAAAAAATAAAATAAAATAAAAGGAACTCCTTGGAATTTCAAACTTGCTTCGCAAGTTTTATGACTTTAAAATTTTCCAAGAAAAAATTTTAAAGCCCCCATAAAATATTAACAAATTGTGCTTCCTACTGGAAGGTCTTTTTCAGGCGATAATAAAGCCACTTCCTCATCACCAGCAGCCAATACCATTCCTTGGGATTCAACGCCACATAATTTAGCAGGTTTTAAATTACATACTAATACAATTTTTTTACCAATTAATTCTTCTGGCGTGTAATGTCCTTTAATTCCAGCTACAACCTGCCTTTTTTCGTCTCCAATATCTACAATTAATTTTAAAAGTTTTTTGGACTTAGGAACTTCCTCAGCTTCCAATATTTGAGCAACTTTTAATTCAATTTTAGCAAAATCATCAATACCAATTAATTCCATTTTTTCACCGTTTTTATTTTTCTTTGTATTTTTCTTTTTATTCTTTGTATTTTTACTATTTTCTGATTTTAATAGTTTTTCCTTTACCATTTTAATTGTATCATTTTCAATTTTTGAAAATACAACGATTGGCTTTTTTAATTCATTTCCTCTTATTTCTAAATCCATCTCTTCATTCATTAAATCCAATAATTCATTTGTTTTATTTGGCATAAATGGATACAATAAATAAGCAATATGCTTTGTAATTACTCCGCAAACAAACATTATTTGTTTTAATCTATTTTCATCATCAACTGTCCAAGGCTCCATTTTTTGGAAGTAGTTATTTCCTTCTTTTGCTAAATGTATTATATCAACCAGTGCATCTTTTAAATTACAATCCATCATATTTTTATTATATTTTTCAATGGTTTCCGAGCATTTATCAAGTAAAGCCAAATCTTCTTTATTCAATTCCTCTTCTGGTTTATCTATAACAGGTAAGGCTCCAAATTTTCTATGGGAGAATACTAAAGCCCTATGTGTGAAGTTTGCAATGATTGCAATGAGCTCCGTATTTATCCTTTTTTGGAATTCATCAAATGAAAAATCACAATCTCTATTTAATGGAGCATTTGCCATTAAAAAGTATCTCAAATAATCGGAATCAAAGTATTTAATAAAATCATCGACCCAAACAACCCACTTTTTACTGGTGCTCATCTTTTTTCCTTCAAGAGTTAAATAGCCACCGCTAAATATTGAATTTGGTAGGTTGTATTCACCATGCCCAAGCAACATCCCTGGCCAAAATACGGCATGATGCACAGTAATATCCTTACCTATGAAGTGCCATATTTTTGTGTTCTGGTTTTCTGTGTTATTATCATTATTTTTTAACCAGTATTCTTTCCAAATATCGCCCATCATCTTTGTAAATGAGATATATCCAATAGGAGCTTCCAACCAAACATACATAACTTGGTTTTCGTCATCTGGAATTGGCACTCCCCATTTTATACCTCGGGATATATCCCAATCATGGAGCTCCCTAATCCAACTGTATGCCATATTTTTTATATGGTCGGGCATATTTGAATTTTTTACATAATTGTCCAAATTATCAGATAAAGCACTTAATTTAAAGAAATAGTGGGTGGTTTTTTTAAGCTGGGGAGTAGCATTACAAATTACACAGTAAGGATTTACCAACTCGGTAGGTTCAAGATGCCTTCCGCAAACTTCACAGTGGTCTCCTCTTGCCTCACCCTCGCAAAATGGGCAACTTCCTTCAACATACCTATCTGCTAAAAATTTATCGCAATCAGGACAGTAAAATTGTTCTATTTCTTTTTCATAAATATATCCATTTTCTTTAAGTTTTTTGTAAAATTCCTGAGCATTTTGTATATGGGTATCGCTGTGGGTTTTTCCATAGCTATCAAACTCTACGCTTAAATTGTCCAAATCTCTTTTTATTTCATTATGATATTTATTTACAATATCCTCGGGTTTTACTCCTTCCTTTTCCGCTGTAAGTGTGATGGGAACACCATGATTATCTGTTCCCCCAACATGAATTACATCATTGCCCTTTAATTTCAAATATCTTTTTATTATGTCCGCAGGTATGTATGTGCTTCTAGCATGTCCCAAATGAAGTGGTCCATTTGTATATGCCAATGCCGTAGTTAAAAGGTATTTATTATTCATTTTTTACCTCTGTTATTTATTATCATTATTATATTGCATGATATTATAAAATATTGAATTATAAAAGATTGTAAAAATGTAAAAATTATAAGCATCTTAATATAACTAATATAATTAAAATAAGAAATATATAATATTTGTTATAGGTTGTCCCTGTTTAATAAATGTCCTATTGATAAATTTTACATATAATAGGATTATTTAATATAGATAATACATCATTTAAATCCTTATTTTCACATATGCAAAACACAGTATTGCCCAGCATAGCCTGAGAAGCCCCCACTGTAAAATTTAAATCATTGCAAATATTTATTATTTTATCCGTTGCTAATCCCGTATTTTTTGCAAAATAATAGGATAAATCCATAAAATTATGAAGTGTTGGATTTTTTAATAATTTTAATAATAATTCATCGCCTATTTTATTTATTTTCTCTATCCATTGGGGATTATTTATAATTTGACTGGTCTCCTTTTTCCCAAGTATTTCAACAACAACATTATAATTATCTATATTTTTTATAGATATTTTTTGAACTTTTTGAGTTTTAAAATTTGGAACTCCAGGGAGTTCCCTCACAACAAAACCTTTTGTCCGTTGTGCTATTACATCACCAAGCCCAGTTCCGCATTTGACTTCTGATATGTGTGCCATTTCTAATGAATTATTATTTTTATTATTATCTTTATTTAATAAATTAGCAACTCCCAAGGCACAGGCACCAGAGACGCCCAGCCCACTGCTTAATGGAAAATCTGATTTATGGGATATTTTATAATTATCAATATTACATTGATTAATTACTTCTATTGTTGGACGCAAATTGATTTTTTTGTTGTTAAAGTATATTTCATTGTCTCCTTTTGTTATGGTGGTATCTACGCCCTTATTTAATGTTATTCCTGCACCAATTGAGCCTATTTGTAGTATATTTTTATTACTGTCCTTATATATTTTAAAAAATCCAGTTATATGGGATGGCACAAACATATTTTTATCACTATTTCTTGTATTATATTATTTATTCTTCTATAATTTATTATATCCTAATATCTATCAAATACATATCTATAATAAATAGGGAGCTCCCATGAAATAATTATAATTCACCAACAACCTTACTTTTAAGAGTTTCAATGTCATCAGCACATTTTCCCTGTGCCATTTTGTCTTTCCCTCCCCCTTTTGCTATTTTTCTTAACAATTCTCCCATTTTTATTTCTACTTTTTCGCCACATTTGCATAAAATATATCCACTATTGTTCAATAATATAACAATAGAATTATCCTTTTCATTTACTAAATTATCGGCAATAGACATTAACTCCTTAGGAGCTCCCTCAACTTTTTCAACCAATAAATCATATTTTCCAACTTTTTCAAATTTATCATTGAGATTTCCTTTTTCCAATTCTCCAATTTTTTTATGGAGCTCCTCAATTATTTTCTTTTGTTCCTTCCATTCTTCGAAAAATCTATTTACGGTTTTTGGCAAATTTTCACATGGAACTCCCACAATGGAAGAGGCATTTAATAAAATATCCTCCATCAGACTTACCTCATTTACGGAATTTATACCGCTGGTATATTCCAATCTTTCTACTCCATCTTGAATTCGTTCTGTTTTAAGTATTTTTATATATCCTACTTCGGAAGTGTTTTGGCAATGCGTTCCACCACATGCTTCAACATCTACGCCCTCAATATCCAATATTCTCAATATATTTCCTGGAACTACTCCTCCCTGATATATTTTAAATCCATATTTCTGCTCTGCTTCATTTCTGCCCATAACCGTAGATTTGACTGGTATGGCATCCAATACTATTTGATTTGCTATTTTTTCTATTTCCTTTATTTCTTCCCTGGTTATTCTTTTGTAGTGTGTTATGTCCAACCTTGCTTTATTTGATTCAACATTTGAACCAGTTTGCCAAATATGTTTTCCAAGCACTTTTGAAGCTGCGGCATTTATTATGTGGGTTGCCGTGTGGTTTCTCATTAAATTTAATCTATTTTCCCAATTTAATTTTGCTATTATTGTGTCCTCTTCATTTAATCCATCAGTATTTTCCACAGTATGGCACACTATACCGTTATTATTTTTTTGAACGCTTATTATTTTTTTATTTCCTATTAATCCAATATCGTATTTTTGTCCCCCTCCTTCTGGATAAAATACTGTTTTATCAAGTATTACGACATTTCCGATTATTTTTAAAATTTTTGCTTCAACTTCTTTTTGATATGGGTTGCTGTAAAATAATAATTCTGTTTCTGGTATATCATCTAAATTTATAGATATTGTGGATTTTTCTGCTGTATTTTCTCCTTTTTCTGATTTGCTGTCTTCTTTCTTTTCCTCGTGTCTTTCTGCCACAATGGTATAGAAATTATCTGGAACAGTTATTTTTATTGTTTTATTGCCTTTATTATTTTTACTTCCTTTTTTATTAATCTCTTCTACAATGTCCCTTACAACCTCTGGCGGTAATCCCTTACTATCATATAATTCAATTAAATCGTCAAGGGTTATTTCATCTTTGGATTTGGCAATTCTTTCCACAGCTCCCTTTCCTTTGGTAATTGTTTGAATATATTTATTTTCCTCCTCTTCAAGCACATCCATAATATATTCTTTCATATCCATTAATTCGGGATATATTTCCTTTAAATTTTCAAGTTGCATGGCTACAATGTCCTTTAATGATAAAGACAATCCAACATTTTTAATATATCTAAGTGTTTTTCTAACTAATAACCTTGCTAAATAGCCATCTTTTACATTTGATGGAACAATACCATCTCCAAGCATAAAGGCAAGACATCTGGTATGGTCTGCAATGGCATAAATATTTTCAATAGGGGATAATATACTATCAAGCTCATTTACATCTAAATTTAATTTTTCAGCAACTTTTTGCCTCAATATTCGTAAATCCCCTACATTTTCTATATCCATTAATCCAGCAAGAGTTGCACTTTCTGCAAGGATTTTTGGGCCTATGTCATTCATGTTTATATTTGCATCATCCATTAATTTACCAATAATATCTCCAAATACTGCTTCATATACAGTAGGTGTTCCTTTTGAAGCCCATACAAATCTTTCAAGACCATATCCAGTATCAACTATTTTTAAAGGCATTTCTATATAGTCTCCTTGTTCTGTTTTTTCATACTGCATAAATACAAGGGTTGCCAACTCTACACCGTGGGTAATTACTTCATAACATGGTCCAGCATTTCCTCCGCCTTCCCACCAGCTTTCTATAAATGTTATGGAGCTCCCATCTATTCCTAAATTTGTAAAGAAATTATAGCATAATTCCACAGTTCTATCTGTCCAATATTTGAAATCTTCGTCTGTGTTAAAGGCATGATGTCCCCCCATTGTAAAACAGGTCATATGTCGCCCTGTTCTTCCAACATTGTCTATATCATTTAACCTTATACATGGTTGGGCTATCACAAGGGGGTTAGCTACTGGTTTTACTATTCCTTTTGTTACCCAAGGCTGAAATACTGCAATAGATGCTATTGTTAATAATATATCATCTCTCCACCTTCTCGCACTAACGGGGTATCTTTTTATTGGAGTATGTCCGTTTTTATCAAAGAAATTTAAAAATTCTTTTACCATCTCATTGTAAGTATATTCTTTATTTGTGATGGAGCTCCCTATAAATGAATATTCATCGCAAGGGCTATCTCCACAAGTCTCTCTTTTAGGGTCCAAAGTCCAAAAATATTGATTGCATTCTTTGCATTGTTTTCTGATAAATCCTTTTTCTTTAAATAATTGCACATTATAATCATGTTTAATTTCCATTATATCTCCTTTTCCGTTTATTATTTGATTAATTATGTTTATTTTATTATAGTTACTATTCTTTAATTTTATAAAAATATTGTCCTTATCGTATGAACTTATTTTTATAATTTTATAATATAATAGTAATTGAATAACTTGAAAAAAAGACAGGATTTTAAATTTAAAAAAGTTAAAAAATAGTATGTTAAAATGTATATTTTTATTTATTTTTATTTTTCACAGATTCATATATTGAAGCTTGTAATCCATGGAATTTAACAGCCCCTATTGTTTCTCTTTGGTCTATTTCTTTATCCTCAAATGAAACTAATTCTTGGCTAAATAGTGCATAATTGCTTTCTTTTCCTACAACTCTGATTGAACCAGCATATAATTTTACAACCACTTTTCCACTTACTCTTTCCTGTGTTTTATCAATGAAAGCATCTAAATCCAACCTAAGTGGTTCATGCCATAATCCTTTATATATTAAATCTGCATAAGTGGAATCTACTATTTCTTTAAATTTAATCTCTTCTCTGGTTAGTGTTAATTGTTCAAGTGCCTTATGTGCCGTAATAAGCATTATAGCCCCCGGACATTCGTAGTTTTCTCTTGATTTTAATCCTAAAATCCTATCCTCAATTATATCTACTCTACCTACCCCATTTCTTCCAGCAATTTTATTAGCTTCCCTTATTAATTCCACTGCATCATATTCTTTATTATTTATTTTTACCGGAATACCATTTTCAAATTCTATCTCAACATATTCTGGCCCTGTGCATTCCATTGGATTTTTAGTCCAACCATAAGCTTCCTCTGGTGTTTCAAACATTGGGTCTTCTAATTCTCCCCCCTCCACACTTCTTCCCCAAAGGTTTTCGTCAATACTATATTTTTTGCTTTCTGTTGGGATTGGTATTCCGTGTTTTTTAGCATATTCTATTTCTTCACTTCTTGTAAGGTTTAAATCCCTAATTGGAGCAATTATTTTAACTTCTGGTGCTTTTGCCCTCATAATTGATTCAAATCTAAATTGGTCATTTCCTTTTCCGGTGCAACCATGAGATATTGCCTCTGCATTTAATTCTTTTGCCAATTCTACTAATTTTAAACCTATAAGGGGTCTTGCAAGTGCTGTTGATAGTGGGTATCCTTCATATATTGCATTTGCTTTAATTGCTCTGAATATATATTCTTTTGCAAATTCCTCCTTAGCATCTATGGTATAATGGGCAAATACTCCGTATTCTTTTGCTTTTTCCACTGGTTTTGTTATTTCCTCCTCTGGTTGTCCCACATCTACACAGGCAGTTACTACCTTATAATTATAATTTTCTTCCAATAGTTTTAAACAACAACTTGTGTCTAATCCACCAGAATATGCCAAAACTGCTATTTTTTCTTTGTTTTCGTTTGTCATTATCTCACCATTTCTTTTTTTGGTTTAGTAAATCGACCGATAGGTCAAGCAATGAAATCCGCAGGATTTCATCTAATCTTTGATTTACTTCACCTTTTTTATTATGCTTTATATATTGTTTTTATCATCTAATCATTTGATTCAAAATATAAATATTTTGTAGATTTTTATTATTAATCATCTTTTAGTTTTATTTAACAATTCTGCTACGGCAAAACTTGGAGTAGCAAGAGATACATCTTTATTATATCCTTCTTTTATTGATATAATATTATATTCTTGTCTTAGGGCATCAATTAATATTGGCTCCCCCAATCCAGTAATAACAATATTGTTAATATTATATTTAGTTGCTACCTTATCCACATTAGATTTTATTAAATTTAAAAGTTTTGCATAAAATTGTTTTGCAACTTCATTTATTTCTTCTTCGCCTATTTGTTCCAAATCCCCACATAATACTTTTGACAATCTAATTTTACAATTTTGTTTATTTGTAGGAGCTCCGTCAGGAGTGTCGCAGGTGTAATCATTTGTAGTTATTTTATCCATAATAATATTAATATCTCCCGTAATGGCAAAATATTCAGAAGATACATTTATTGTTGTATTTTCATTTTTACATTTGTATTCCACAGTATTACTTAAAAATGAAATTGGAGTTCTAAGTGTTCCGACATACAATAATTCGTTATTAATTAATCTATCAAGGTCTGTTTTTTGTGCCACTATTTTTCCATTAACTATTGGTATTATGTCCGTAGTTGTTGAACCCATATCAATTAATATACAATTATCATTTGGACATATGTTATTTTTTACAAATTCCGCCGTAGCCGTCCAATTTGATGCTGAAACCTTTATATGCTGTTTCACAGCCTCCGAGGGCGTTAAAAAATTCCCATCTACATCAAAAATAAATATTTCTTTATTTGGAAAGGCATTTTTCACAGAATTTAATATATCAATTACTCCTTCTTTTTTAGTTTCATAGGAATCCGCAAGTTCTGCTGTCATTACAAGTGCTATTTTTGTAATGTCTTTATGATTATATTTTGCCAATAAATTAGTCAATTCTTTATTGTTTCTCCACATTGGAAAATATATATGGTGTATTTTATAAGTTCCATCTGATTTCATTTCTGTTATTTTGGTGTTAGCTCCGCCTATATCTATTCCAAGTATCATATTATCCCATATCACAATTTTTATTATTATTTTTAATCAATAATCATATCAATTATATATAATTAATATAAACTACATTTAATAATATTTAAAATAATAAGAATAATAATAGAGAATAATAAGAGAGTAATAATAAGAACAATAATAAAAATAAAATAATAATTCATTAACTAACTAAAACACGGTGAATTTATGAAATACATCACAGAAGGAAACACCAAATTAAAAATACCCGAAGATGCCACAATATCAAAAAAGGATAAAATATTTTATAATCCAATAATGGAAGTAAATAGGGACATATCAGTTTCAATAGTACAAAGTTTTTTAAATAAGTACGATAGAGATGAATTTTTTATTTGTGACCCTTTGGGGGGAAGTGGAGCTCGGGGATTAAGGTATGCCAATGAATTAAAAATAAATTCAGGAACAGGAGCTCCTCACATCACCATAGGAGACATAAACCCAAATGCCATATCGTTAGCACAAGAAAATGCAAAATTAAATAATTTAAACAATGTAAATATAGTTCATAAAGATGCAAATGTGCTTCTTTCGGAGAATTTTAGAAAATTTAATGTTGTAGATATTGACCCATTCGGAGCTCCCTCCCCATATTTAGATAGTGCTATAAGAAGTATTATAACCAAAAATGGTATATTATGTATGACTGCCACAGATACGGCTGTGCTTTACGGCTCATATAGAAAAACATGTATAAGAAATTACGATGCCACACCATTAAAAGGAAATAAAGAACTTGCCATTAGGTTGTTGGTGGGACATGCCATAAGAATGGCATCAAAATACGATATTGGTCTTAAACCAATTTTTTCACATTTCACGGCACATTATGTTAGAACTTTTTTAATGACTGAAAGAGGAGCTAAAAAAGCCGATGAAGCCGTTGATAAATTAGGATATGTTAAAAATATAGAGGAAGAATATATTATTAAATCCAGAAAAGAAGGCAATAGTGATGGTTTCTGTGGATTGTATTATTTGGATAATTTAACAGATGAAAATATAACAAAAGATGCCATAAAAATTGCAGAAGAAAGAAATTACTCAAAAGAAAGCGTTAAAGTAATGAAAACCGTATATGAGGAAAGTTTAATAAATAATGTTGGTTGTTATGATGTTCATAAAATATGTAAAAACATAAAAAAGAAAGTGCCTCCTGTCGACATATTAATGAGTGGATTAAATGAAATGGGCTTTAACGCGTGTAGAACTCACCATAACCCACATAGTATAAAATCTGATGCAAAATTAATCGATATTGTTGAATTTATTTATAAATACGATGGAAATAAATGAAACTATGAACCTGGAATAATTACATTAAATAGCAAATTCCGGTATAATGATTGAATTGCAAAAGAAACCATGGAAATATTGAAAAAGAAATAAAAATAATACATATTTTAATTTTTTAAATAGTTCTTCCTTTTACTTTATTTATGTCAAATTTAGCCGTATCTGCAACAGCCATTACTGCAATCACTCCCGCTTGAACTGGGTCGGTAATTACTAAATCTGCCACTTTTGGCACACTTCCAACCATATTTAAAGATATAATTTGTATATCTGTTTTTTCTTTTAATGTTTTAACAGCCTCGGTTATTTTTCCACCCATAATCGAACCAGCCAAAACCAACAATTCGACTCGCGGGAGATTTTCCACAGATAGCACTGCATCAGCCAAATTATCTTCTCCTACAACAGGCATTGTATCTATACTTATTCTTTCCCCTCTTATATTGTGCCTATCCGCCTCACTTATTGCCCCCATTGCTACCTGCGATACCTGAGCTCCCCCCCCAATTATAATAATTCTTTTACCAAATATTTTTTTAAGTGTATCGTGGAGCTCCACTGATTTTATACATTCCATAGAATTTAATGTGTCAATTAGTAATTTTTCATTGTCAATATTTTCAATTTCCATATATATTAATCCAATATCACTATTTTTTACAAACTGTTGAGTATATAATATATTCCCCCCTAATTTTGATATGATTCCTGTTAAATTATGTAATACTCCTATTTTATTATCTGCTCTTACAGTTAGCCCTAATTCTTTACTGTCCATAATATTGCCTTTAATTTAATATATTTAATTATATTTCGGATTTCTTGCCATTTCCATCAATTTTTCCACTCTTTCCTGTGTTGGCGGATGTGTTGAAAATAATTTCATTATACTATTGCCCCTAAATGGATTTACTATAAACATATGTTCTGTTGCAGGATTTCCATGTTCCATAGGATATCTGCTAACTCCTCGTTCCAATTTTTGAAGTGCATTTGCTAAATATATAGGATTTGAATATTTGGCTCCCCCTTCATCTGCATAAAATTCCCTTTGCCTTGATATTGCAAATTGAACTATTGTAGCCCCAATTGGTGCAAATATTATAAATAATAATGAACCGATAAATCCTAATGGATTGTCTTCATCATCACCTCCAAATCCAAAAATCATTCCCCATTGCATTACATTTGCCAAATACATAATAGAACCAGCTAATACCGCAACAATTGAACTTATTAATATATCCCTATGTTTTATATGACTCATTTCATGGGCTATAACCCCCTCTAATTCCTGCGGAGTTAGTATGTCCATAATACCCGTAGTTACTGCAACAACTCCGTTTTTTGGATTTCTACCTGTTGCAAAAGCATTTGGGGTAGCACTATGCACTATTGCAATTTTTGGTTTAGGAACGCCCGCCCTATTTGCCACAGTTTCAACAATCCTATGAAGTGCAGGGGCTTCTCTTTCATCGACAATTTTTGCCCCATAACTTGCCAATACCATTTTATCGCTATAAAAATATGCTATCAAATTTGGTATTAATGCAAATATTATAGCAAATATTGGCGATACATTAAATAATGTAAATGCACTATATAATATGCCTGTTAAAACAGCCATTAATATTCCTACTTTTAAAGTTGAAAACATTTTGTATTCACCATTTGGTTTAATGTTTTTTAAATTTATTTTATCTATATATTTAATATATATTTATATATTTTTAATCTTTTTGCTAGATTGTTGTAGTTAATTTTAGTTAATTTGCTATTATTTTTTATATATTATAATTCTTATTTATATTCCATATGCTCCGTTTTTTGGATAATATTTAATAAATATATATACATATATTGTGAATCGATAATTAACTGACCTTAACCGTCTAAAATGATTAAGGAAATAAAATATGTTAGTAATAATTAAAGTGTAGTTATGTCTTATTTATATATGGATTTAATGTAAAATATTCGTTGATTTACTATAAGAATATATCTATATATTTATCCAATATTGCGAAAATATTAATATTATAAATATCATAATTGTATTGTATATATAATATATTCATACTATTATATGAGACTGTTAATGTAGCATATACATACATAAAAAATATATGTAAAATCTACAAAACATATGATGTAAATTATGAATTATAAAAACATAAAATAGGTGGCACAATGGCAAAAGTCTTAATAAATGGATATGGTTCAATCGGAAAAAGAGTAGCTGATGCTGTATCAATGCAAAAAGATATGGAAGTAATAGGAGTTACAAAAACAAGACCGAACTTTGAAGCCGATATGGCAGTTCAAAAAGGATATGATTTATACAGTGCAGTTGAAGGTAGAGAATCATTATTTGAGGAAAAAGGAATAGATATTCAAGGAAATATATTTGATATTATTGAGGAGGCAGATATTGTTGTAGATTGTGCCCCGGGAGGAATTGGTAAAGATAATATCGAAAATATTTACAAAAAATACAACAAAAAGGCAATAGTCCAAGGAGGGGAAAAAGCACCATTTGTAGAGGATAGCTTTAACTCGTTATGGAGCTATGATAGATGCTATGGTAAAAATATTATTAGGGCAGTATCTTGTAATACCACAGGATTATGTAGGACGCTATATGCCATAAACTCCACAACAGACATATTAAAGGCAAGAGTTGTATTAATTAGAAGAGGAGCTGACCCGAACGATGCAAAAAGAGGACCTATTAATGCAATAGTGCCAAATCCTCCAACAGTTCCATCTCACCACGGACCAGATGTAGGAACAGTAATTCCAGAATTCAAGGATAAAATAATTACTTCGGCAATAATTGTTCCTACTACGCTAATGCATATGCACTCTTTAATGGTTGAAACCACTGGAACAACCAAAGACGATGTTATTGATGCCATCGAAAAAACTCCAAGAATATTTACAGTTAGTGCGGAAAATGGATTGGATTCAACTGCCACAATTATAGAATATGCAAGAGATATTGGAAGACCTAGATATGATTTATGGGAAATTCCAGTATGGGAAGAAAGTGTAAATGTTGTAGATAATGAAATATTTTTAATGCAGGCAGTTCATCAAGAAAGCGATGTAATCCCCGAAAATATCGACTGTATAAGGTCAATGTTAAAAATGGAAGAAGATAATATTAAATCCATTGAAATGACAAATAAAGCTATGGGAATATTGAAATAAAATATTATTTTTAATAAATTTTTTTTATATTCTATTTTTTTATATTTATTAATTTAATTTACACAATTTTAGGGAAATTATGAAAACAACATATTTGGATATTTTAAAAGAAAAATTAAATAAAGATTCGGTGGTTGAGGAAATCTCAAAGAATAGTAAAAATAGAAAAAATAAAGAAATTTTAGCTTTTAAGGTGCTTATATCCACAGTATTAAGTGCAAGAACTAAGGACGAAACCACAGATGAAGTTTCAAAAAGGCTATATAAAAAAGTTAAAAATATAGACGATTTAATAAATATTGATATTGAGGAGCTCCAAGAATTAATTTATCCAGTTGGATTTTATAAAACCAAAGCAAAACATTTAAAAGAGTTAGCTTTGATGGTAAAAAACAATTACAACGGCAAAATACCAAATGATATTAATGAGCTGGTAAAACTTCCAGGAGTGGGGCGAAAAACTGCAAATTTAGTTATTACGCTGGCTTTTGACGACTATGGTATTTGTGTGGATACTCATGTCCATAGAATAAGCAACAGGTGGAATTTTGTAAATACTCCCTCTCCTGAAAAAACTGAGATGGAGCTCCGTAAAAAATTGCCAAAAAAATATTGGAAAACCATCAATAATTCACTGGTTGTATATGGTAGGGAGGTTTGTGCCCCAATTCCAAAATGTAGCAAATGTATTCAAGAAATAAAAGAAACCTGTCCTTATTATGATAAATTGATTTACTTTAATAGTTTGTTAAATAAATATAATTTTAGAAAAATATCCAAATCCAATATTCCAAATGAAAAGGGAACCTATATTTTAAAAATAAAACTAAATGGTAGTAAAGTTATTGAATATGGAAAAACTAAAAAAGAAAAATTCCAACGAGGATATTATTTTTATGTTGGTTCTGCCATGGGGAGCTCCTCAAACTTAAAAAATAGAATAGGGAGACATCTTAAAAATGAGAATGAGAAAAAACTCCACTGGCATATTGATTATTTGTTAAAATATGGCAATGTAAAAGAGATATTTATTACAAATAATGCCGTTGAATGCGAAGTTTCAAAAGATTTAAAGGAAAAATTTGAATTTATAAAGGGATTTGGTTGTTCTGACTGTGGTTGTGATAGTCATTTATATTATTTAAAACCGTGAATATTATTGGTATTATTGTTAATATTTATAATTTTACAGTTCTTGAAGCACTTCTTCCAGCCCAACACTGAATACATATACCAACAGGAAGCGAAGCCGTATGACAGCCATTTATTTCAATAAATACATCTAATGCCGTGGTATTTCCCCCCAGCCCCATAGTTCCAATACCTAATTTGTTTATTTTTTCCAATAATTCTGCCTCTAATTCTGCCACTTCGTTATCATTATTTCTTTCCCCAACTTTCCTCAATAATGCTTTTTTTGCCAATTTTAAAGATATATCTGCTGTTCCACCAATTCCAACACCAACCAATATTGGGGGGCAAGGTTTTCCTCCTGCACTTGCTATTGTTTCCAATACGAATTTTTTTATCCCCTTTACTCCTTCCGATGGAGTTAACATTTTTAGGGAGCTCATATTTTCACTACCTGCTCCCTTTGGAAATACTCTTATTTCTATTTCTCTGTCAAGTTGTTCTGTAAATTCTATGTTTATAAAGGGAGCTCCCAAACCGCAATTTGTTTTAAAATTTTCTCTTATCAATGGATGCACCACATTAGGCCTAAGTGGGACTTCTTTTGTGGCTTTTTCCACTCCCTTTTTAATTTTATCAGTAATTTCCATAATTTCAGTAGAATTGATATTTTTACCAACTTTTAAAAATAATATTGGGACTCCTGTATCTTGACACATTGGAATATTTTCTTTCTCTGCAATTTCTATATTTTTTAATATTGCACCAAGAGTATTTTTTGAAAGCTCATTTTCTTCAATTTTTTCTGCCCGTTTCAATGCTTCTTTTACATCATTAGGCAAATGGATAACTGCTTCTTTAAAAAGTTCTACCACAATATTTTCAATATTATTGTCCATAAAATCACCATAAATAATAAATAAGCCTATAAAATAAATATTATAAAAAATAAAATTACAATAACTTATGATTATTGAATTTTCTAATGAAAATGGAAATAAAAAAAATGGAATATTAATATTAAATATTATTCTTTAAAATAAGCCAATATATCCTTTTCAGTAATTATTCCAACTAATTTACTTCCATCCATAACAGGTAAAGCCCAGGTATTTTCTTTTTCCATTATTTCTACGGCCTCCCTTAATGGTGCATCGTTGCTTATTGTAGGATTTTTCTTCCCATTTATAATATCTTCAACCCTCATATTTGTTAATTCCCTTATATTTCCTGTTTTTAATTTTTCAAATACCATATCACTACCTAAAAACTCTATGAAGTCTTTTGAAGTAATTTTCCCTATTAATTTTCCATGGGATACTACTGGCAATCTCCTAAATTCATTTCTAACCATAGTTCGTGCTACATCTTTTATTCTTTCTCCCCCTGATGCAACAACAGGATTTTTAGTCATGTAGTCTTCTACGGTTTCTTTTTCGCCAATATCTTCTTTTAAACTTTTAAGAATAATTCTTTCTGTAATCATGGATATTAATTTATTATCTTTATCCACAATAGGAGCTCCCCCAATATGCTTCTCAGAAAAAGTATTCAATACATCTTTTAATCTCGCAGTTTCTTTTACACATATTGGATTTGAAGCCATTATTGATTTTACGGGTTCATTTATTGCAGCATATAAATTTCTGTTGTGTTTTGATTTAACCAAATTATATTTTGAACCTCCACCCATAAAATCCACAATATCTACGGAAGATAAAACACCCTCTACCCTATTGCTTCCAGCATCTACCACGGCAATTCTTCGAATATCCGATTCATCCATAATTTGTAAAGCATCTCTTATTGTCGTAGATGGATATATCATTATGGCATTATTGCCTTCTATTATTTTTGTTATTTTCATTGCACTCCCCTCGCTATTATATTATATATTGCATATGGTAAGTCAAAATTTATATTAAGTCCATATATAAATAAGATATAACTACAATTAATATTACTCATAGATTTTATTTTCTTAATCATTTTGGGCGGATTCCAATTTCTATGGTTTTTATTTATTAATATGTTTTTATTTTTGCTCTAAGCAATCATCACAAATATATTGACCATTTATGTAATGCACATTACCATGATATCCGCAAACCTCACAAATTCCTTCTGTGGTTGTGGTGGTCTCTTCATAAGTGTTTACATAATTATCGGCCTCGTCATAAGTGTCTTCTATTTTAGAGGCTTCCTTCATTATTTCAAACAATTTAGGAGATATGCTAATAATATCACTAACTGTAATTATTCCCAATAATTCATCATTTTCAATTACTGGAAGTCTTTTGATATTTTTTTTAGCCATTAATTCCGCGGCATCCATTATACTATCATTAGGAGATATTGAAATAAGTTTTAATGATGCTATCTCCTTTACCAATACATCTTTTGACCTTAAATTTTTTGCCACAATATTTTTTAACATATCTGTTTCTGTGATAATTCCAACAGGTTTTGACATGCCACCTACAATGGTCAAAGCCCCAATATCTTTTACCTTTAATATATTTGCAACTTCATAGCAGGTTGCGTCTAAGGATACCGTTTCTACGGGCGTATTCATTACTTCTGAAACCCTCAAATTAATTTCCATAATATCACCAAATTATTTAAGTGTAAATTTAAATTGTAATTAATAATAATGAATAATATATATTATTATTTATAAATAATTTGTTATTTAGTTTATAATATATTCAAAATTATTCGTTGGAAGGAGCTCCCAAATTATATTAAAAATTTAATCTATATGCGGCCCCCTGCCCAATACCTTCGTTTACCATAATTTCAATCCATTCAATTGCACTATCTTCGTTTAATTCTTTTAATCTGTTTTTTATCCGTTCTGCAAAATAAATAGACAATTCTTCGGCAGTGGTGGAGGTTAATGGCAATAAAACCACATCCTCCGATGGTATTTTATATTCTTTTGTTTTATTTTGTTTACAGAATGTAAATGTGATAGAATCGTCTTCTTCATTGGTCGTATATTTTAAATGAGGATGATTTATAGGAACTAATAATTTATGGTCTAATTCCCCATAAGTTTCTTTAACTATATTTTTCAAGGTTTTGAAATCACATACAAACCCAAACTCACCGGAGGGAGCTCCACATAATTTTACATCTACATAATAAGAATGCCCGTGAATTACTCCACAACTACTATGTCCAAATACGATATGTGCTGATGCAAATCTTAATCCTGCGTATATTCCGTTTAATTCTAAAATCATGATTTTTCCTCGTTTTAATTATAATTTTATATAAAAATGATAATATTAATATCATAATTAATACTAATATGACATCATATTATTTAAATTTTTAAAATTTCCGATAGGAAATTCAAAATCTCTGATTTGGGTATAGAAGCTTCGCTAATATCTAAAAAAATAGGAATATAATACACACATAATAGATTATGATAATTATTATAATAATTCATTAAAAAATTAAAAGAAAAAAGAATAATAAAGAAAAGAATAAAAGAAAGTAAAATTATTCTACTATTAATTTTATTGCATCCACAGGACAGGATTCAACACATGCACCACATCCATTACATAAATCTGGATTTAATAATTTTATTACTCCATTTATTACCTGCATAATTAATATACTATCTTCATCAGGTCCTGCACCGCCATGCACATTATCGTCCTTTGCATTTACTGGGCATGAAATTACACAATTTCCGCATCCATGACATTTTTCAGGATATACTTCCAATTTATACATTCAACCACCTATGTATCTATTTAATAGTTTTTTTATCTAATTGTATTTTTATCTGATTATATTATTTTATTATTAATCTTGTGTATCGTCCTTTTTATGACATGTTTGATTTGTTATATATTTTACTATAATATGGCCACCATGTGGATCTCAGAACGCATCATACATAATTTTAGGATAAGGAACCGATATTATTTATTACTTTTTTAATCTTTCAAATGAACTTTGCCATGCTAATGACTGAACATTTTCCATGTTTATGTTTGTTCTTTTAACTGATATTACATCAATTGGGCAGGCTTGCACACAGGCACCACATAATATACATGCCTCTTGAACTACTGCAACTGGCTCAGGTCTTTGACCTACATCTGTATGTGGTGGGAAGTATAATACTTGACATGGACATACTGCCACACAGGCACCACATGCATTACATTTTTCTGCATCAATGCATAATTCTCCTTCAAATGGTTTTTCCACAACTAATGCATCAGCAGGACATACAATTTCACATTTACTACAGGATACACATTTATCTTCATCAATTATTGTCTGTCCTTTGATTTCTTTGTATATCTCTGGCGTTTTAATTCTAACTGCCAATGGACATTTATAACAAATTACCTCAATAGCATCATGAGGACATGCCTTTTCACATACTTTACAATATACACATGTTTCGGTATCTACTACAATATCTGAAAATGGTTTTATGCTTGTTGGGTCATCATTAGGTATTAGCGTAATTGAATCAGCTGGACAATATTCAGCACAAATGCTACAATATTTACATTTATCTTTGTTAATTGTGATTTCTCCCAATACTAATGTTTCTCTATTAGGGAGCTCCCTTTCAACATGTATTGCATCTTGCGGACATACAAGTTCGCACTGCTCACATAAAACACATGCATCTTGATTTAATGTAATGCTTCTTTTTATTTTTGGATATTGAGGATATTCTTTTGTAGATGTTCCATTTATCTCTAACTCCATAGCATTAAATGGACATGCTGATGCACACATACCACATAATACACAGTCGGTGCTAATATCTAATTTTAAATCACTTACCACTCCTTTATAAACTGCTCCCAGGGCTCCCATAGATATTGCCTCGGTTGGACATATATCTTTACAGATTCCACAACCTACACAGGATTTATCATTCCAGTTTAAAACCCTTTTTTCTTTTGCTCCATCTCTTATTATCTTGATAGTAGAATCGCTTTTTTCTTTCATAACTTCTATTGCTACCATTTTATCACTTCGGAATTACACACATATTACGGTTATTGTTATTATAATTAGATGATTTTATTATTTAATATCAATATGTTCGGGACATATTTTTAAACATTTCCCACATAAAACACATGACTTATTGTCTATGTTAATTAAATAATTAGTATTATTTATGGAAATAGCATCATATTCGCATTCAAGACAGCCCCCACAAAGAATACATGTATCGCTGTTTATCTCAATAGCCGTGCTATCGCCATATATATTTTTTATAATTCGATTTGTTAATTCTTTATCCCTACTAAGAGTATTTATTATAAATATGCCCTGTTTAATGGGGAGCTCCACAATTTCATTTGCAACGGCCAAAACTTTTTCAGAAGGATATCTACCATTTACATAATGGGATACAGCAGACCTATCTATTTTTAGATATTCTGCTATTTCTCTTTGTAGTTTTCCTTCTTTTTTTAGTTTTATCGCAATTATTGCTTTAATACCTGATAA
Organism: Methanococcus aeolicus Nankai-3; assembly: GCF_000017185.1. Taxonomy (NCBI): domain Archaea; kingdom Methanobacteriati; phylum Methanobacteriota; class Methanococci; order Methanococcales; family Methanococcaceae; genus Methanococcus; species Methanococcus aeolicus. Next base: position 654,058 of record NC_009635.1, read on the forward strand.
AATGTGTTCGGGCATATTTTTATCTCATTGTAGATTTATTGTATATATGGATAGATATTATAGATAGGTTAGTAATATACACATTTATTTTAATAGTATATATAATATATTTCTTATGTCAAATCATAAAATATATATAGTGATGTGAGAGTAGCACACATTAATAAATATTTACAATGTTGTTTCAAATTTCACATCTGCCACAACATGCCAAACCCCCGGAGAATATTTTTTTATTTTATTTAATTTATAGTCAATAATTTTATAGTTGTTTTTTTCCGCAATATTTTTTATTTTTGAATATGGTTCTTTATCCAATATCTTTTCCGCTATTGTGTCATGATAATGTATTATACCGCCATCTTCTTTCAAATACTCAAATGCCTTATCTAAAAATTCACCAGTTTTTAATACATACCCCATAATTATTCTATCTGCTGTATTTCTTAGGTTGGCTTTCCTATTGTCTCCCAATATTGGTATAATTTTATTATTATTATTATTATTATTATTATTGTTCTTATCATTATTGTTATTATTATTGCAGTTACCATCATTTAATTTATTTAATTTTATATTTTCCACCAAATAATGATAAGAATCAGGATTTAATTCAAGGGCATATATTTTTTTAGGTTTTGAATATTTTGCCATTGGTATGGTGAAATATCCTATTCCTGCAAACATATCAATTACTACTTCATTTGGGTTGGATATATCTGCCATTCTTTTTCTTTCGTCAATATTTCCCATACTCCACATTATCTTTGAAACATCAATTTTAAATAATATATTATATTCTTTTTGTATCGTTTCTGTTTCATTTCCATATATTATGGTTGTTTTTGGTTGTCGGAGCTCCCCCTTAATATTGTCATATTTTAATATTGTTTTGCACTTTGTTTTATTTACTAATTGATTTATTTCTTCAGTAGATATATCGGTTTTTACCAATAATATATCTCCGATTTTTTGATATTTTTTTATCATATTCTCACAATTTATATATAATAATTATAAATTATAATTAAAGTTAATGGTGTGATATTATGGATTATGTATGTGATTATATTATTAAAAACTACTACCATGTTAAAAATGAAAATGATAAAAAAAACAGTGAATCATTTAAAATAATAGAAATTGGAGTTGGATATTATTTCAATATAGCAAAATCACTTAATAATCATGAAAATTTAAATTTAATAGTAATAGATGCAAATAATGATGCGGTGGAGAAGGCAAAAAAAGAAGGATTAAATGCCTTTGTTGATGATATATTTAATCCAAAATTGGATATTTATAAAGATGCAGATTTAATATACTCCATAAGACCCCCGAGAGATTTACAACCGTTTATATTGAATATATGTAAAAAATACGGTATTTCATTATTAATAAAACCACTTTACGGCGAAACTCCGATAAATGATTTAAAATTAATTAATTATAAAGGAAATGCATTGTATTGTTTCAATCCATATTAATTTTCTATTTATAATTATATTATATATTTATATATATTACTATATTATTATATTATAGGAACTCCTTATATTAAACTTATAACATATATAATATTAAATTATGGTGATATTATGAACAATAATATAAAAAACATTCCAATTACAGATAATCACATACATATAGATGGAGTAAATGGATATGGTGCTGAAAAGGTTGCAAAAATCTTTAAAAACGCCGACGGAAAGGTAATGATAGTTTTAAACAAACCTGCCTTTAACAATGATTTAAAAAAGCCCATGGACATATTGATAAAAGATATTGAAACCATAAATAAAACCGTAGATGGTGTAAAAGCTTATGGTTTAGTTGGGGTGCATCCCGCAGAACTAACTGTGATGATAAACAATGGCATAGAATTGGAAGAGGCAAAAAACAAAATGATTGATGCATTGGATTATGCAAAAAAACTCATATCAGAAACGGATTATTTAGTTGGAATTGGGGAGGTTGGAAGACCACATTATCCAGTAAGTGCTGAAATATGGGAATCTTCAAATGAAATATTATTATATGCTATGGAAATTGCGAATGATTTAAATTGTGCCATTCAAATACACGCCGAAAGCACATCGGAAGAGCAATTTAAAAAGTTAAATAATATGGCAAAATCAGTTAATTTAAATCCAAATAAGGTAATAAAACATCATAGTGATAGCTCTGCCCTAAATTATGAAAAATATAATATATTTCCTTCGATTGTGGCAACAAATCAAATTAATGAAGCAATTACCAAATCCCATAGGTTTGTTATGGAAACAGATTATATTGACGATTTAAAAAGACCAGGAGTAGTGCTTGGAATTAAAACAGTTCCAAGAAGAACAAAAAAACTGATTGATTTAGGGTTAATTGATGAGGAAATTTGTTATAAAATCCATAAAGACAATATTGAAAAATTATATAATATTGAAATTAATTTATAATTATATATGTTTTTATATGTTGTGGGAGCTCCCATATATACAACCCAATAATTATTTATTTACGGACTTTAAAACTCTAAATCCCCCTTTAATTGTGATTATTTCCACATTTCCATATATTTCTTCCATATATTTTGTTATGGATTTTGCCCCATGTTTTGTTTGAATTACAAGCCAAATACTACCATTTTGCTTTAAAATTTCTTTTCCGTCTTTTATTATCTGTTGTATTATATCTTTTCCTGCCTTTATTGGAGGATTTGAGATAATTAAATCATATTTTTTATTTTTTACATTTTGATATAAATTGCCCTGGACTATTGTTATTTTGTCTTCTTCAAGATATTTATCAATATTATTTAGCTTTAAATTCTTTTTTGCAAGATTTACTGCCCTATTATTTATGTCTGTCATAGTGATGCTATTTACTTCATTTGCTATGGATATTCCCACAACACCATAACCGCATCCTATATCTAGAATATCATAGTTTTTACCTAATTGTAGGGCTTCTACCAATATTTTAGTCCCTTTATCTATCTTTTTAGGGGAGAATATTCCAGAATCTGTTTTAAATGTAAATTTTTTATTTCTAATTATTCCTTCAATGGTGGTTTCATTTCTTGCTGATTCGGGGTTTTCAGAAAAATAGTGCATAATTTCACTTTTAATTATTTTTATATATTATAAATTATTAATACTTTATAAATTAAGTATATCGTATAGTATATGGTTTATAATGTATTGATGTATAATAGTTTAATGTATAATAGTACATAGAGACAATATATAATATATTTTATAAATAAATGGTGATTTTATGGATTATTTCTCTGAGATTTATGATAATATCGATGAAAAAACAATGATAAAAAATGATAAAAAATACATAATTGGAACATATGGGAGATATGGAATCGTCCCAGTAAAGGGATATGGGATGATTGTAGAAGACATCAACGGAAAAAAATATAAGGATTTTCTTGCTGGTATTGGCGTAAATAATGTAGGGCATTGCCATCCAGAAGTAGTTAAAACATTGCAAAAACAGGCGGAGCTCCTTATTCATACATCAAATTTATACCACATAATACCACAAGTTCAACTCGGTAAAAAATTGGTGGAATTAACTGGAATGGATAAAGCCTTTTTCTCAAACAGTGGGGCTGAAGCCAATGAAGCCGCAATAAAACTTGCTCGAAAACATGGGAAAAACAACAACATAGGAGAGGGAGAAATTATTACTATGGAACATAGCTTCCACGGTAGAACTTTAACCACAATAACGGCAACGGCAAAACCAGCATATCAAGAAGGATATGAACCACTCCCAAAAGGATTTAAATATGTTAAATTTAATGATATTGAAGCACTAAAAGAAGGCATATCAAATAAAACAACGGCAATAATGTTGGAACCTATTCAAGGGGAAGGGGGCATACATATAGCAGATAAAGAATATTTAAAAGGAGTTAGAGACATCTGCAATGATAAAAATATAGTGTTAATATTTGATGAAGTTCAATGTGGTATGGGGAGAACAGGAAAAATGTTTGCATATGAACATTATAATATAAAACCAGACATATTAACATTGGCAAAAGCTCTCGGTGGTGGAGCTCCGATAGGTGCAACAATTGCAACGGAAGAAGTGGCGACTGCCTTTACACCAGGAAGTCATGGAACCACATTTGGAGGAAATCCATTAGCCTGTTCTGCATCTTATGCATCAGTTAGAGTATTAGAAGGACTTTTAGAAAATACTCAAAATATGGGAGAATATTTTATAACTGAATTAAATAAATTAAAAAATAAATATGGATTTATTAAAGAGGTTAGAGGAATAGGATTAATGATAGGAATAGAACTATCATTTAATGGTGGAGATATTGTTAAAAAAATGCTTGAAAAAGGTTATTTAATAAATTGCACATCAGATGTGGTTTTAAGATTTTTGCCACCGCTTATCGTGGAAAAAACAGATATTGATGGATTGATTAATGCCTTAGATGAAGTATTTTCAGAAATATAGTCAATCTTTAATTAAATATCATTTATTAGTCAAGGTACCTAAGCATTCTTTAACTGTATTTTATAGTTTAAAGGAATATTTGCTTTTATTCAACACCAAGTGTTCGAAGATTGACTATAATAAAATAAATGGAGCTCCAAGGAGTCTCAAACTTGCTTCGCAAGTTTTACGGCTTTAAAATTTCCCCTTGGAAAATGTTAAAGCTCCCAAAATATCAATATTTTTTTCAGGGGGTATTATGAATAAAAATTTTAAGATAATATCTGTATTATTTTCAATTTTCTTAATTTTGTATGGCTATATAGGGGGAATAGGTATATTTATAAATCTAGACCCTACAATTAATAAAGATATTAATGAATTGCCAACTTCATACAATGATTCAATATTTGACTATGGAGCTCCTAACTCCAAATTTAAAAATTATCATAAATCGGTATATTTACCAAAAAATTATTATAAAATAGCCGATGAAACCTATCCAGATGTAAAAAATAAAGATATTGATTCATTATATGTGGTATTAATGAATATTAAATTACCTAATTATAATCGGAACGATTACGACTGCTCCGATGTTTCGGCACAGTTGGACTGGATTTTAGAAGGACATGGTTTTAAAACATATCTTGCATCATCTCCATATTCATTGGATAAATATGGAAATATTAATAACAATTCTGGGCACATGTGGTTAATAGTGCAATTAGACAGTGGGGAAAAAGTTGCTATTGAAAGCACATACTTTACACAGCATTCGTTCCATCCTCCAGGAATAATATTAAGGAAAGATATGAAATATAAAAAATATTCGTATTTATATCGGGATTATATAGGATATATAAAAAAATATTCAAATAGCAATTATATACTACCCAATAATTTTGAAGGATATCTTCTATCGTACAAACCTCCAATAGATGAGAATTATATAAATAAATGTGATTACTACTATTACCATCCTAAATTTATACACGATACACCTGATGAATATATTGAAGGTTATTATGATGGCAATGTTAGATATTATATGCCATTATCTGAGTTTGATTGGTGGTCCGATGATTATAATGGATATTTTAAAAACCAGCTTGATGGCTAAAATTAATATAAATTAAATATGTATATTAATTGAAAATATTAACAATTTCTTTTATCTTTTATTTTCTTTTTGTTTTAATTATTATTTCTTCTTTTTTATAAACAAAACTATCTTTTTCTATATCATTATTAATTAAGCAATTTGCACCAATCCAGCTATTACTTCCTATTTTTACACCAGGCATAAATGAAACCTGTATTCCTGTTTTTACATTGTGGCCGATTATTGCCCCAAATTTTCTAACACTTTTAACTTTTTCCTCTTTAATATTTACCATTACTGGTTTGTTATCGAATCTTAAATTTGCTGTAATGGTGTTGCAACCCATATTACAATTTTCTCCTATTATGCTATCTCCAATATATGATAAATGTGGCACTTTTGAATTTTTCATTATTATGCTTCCTTTTATTTCTGAGGAATTACCCACACCTGTATTTTCCATTAAAACAGTATTTGGTCTTATGTGTGCCAATGGTCCAACAATTGCACCAGATTTTATTATTGCAGGTCCCTCTATCACAGTATTTGGTTTTATTTCCGTCCCTTCCTCTATTATTACGGCTCCTTCAATTACCACATTTTTCCCGATTTTTCCTTTTATGTCTGTTTTTATGTTTTTTAGAATATGGGTATTTGCATCTAATAAATCCCATGGTTTGCCTATGTCATTCCAATATCCGTTTAATTTAATTCCTTTTATATTATTTTCTTTAATTAGTTCCTTAATTGCATCAGTTAATTCTACCTCTCCCCTCTCTGATGGCCGTAATGTTTCCAATATATCAAATATTTTATTTTCAAATTTGTAAATTCCCGCATTTATTAGATTAGATTTTGGATTTTTTGGCTTTTCCTGTAATTCTATTATATTATTTTGATTATCCACTACAATAACCCCGAAATTACTTGGATTATCTACCTCATTTAGTGTTATTATGTTTTTAACATCATCATTTACTATATTTGTTAAATCGTCATCAAATATTATGTCTCCATTTATTACTAAAAAATCTCCGCTTATATGATTTTTTGCCATTAATACGGCATATCCTGTTCCGTCTATATCCGTCTGTTCTATAAATTTTATTTTATCATTGTTTTTGAAGTGGTTTATTATTATTTCTTTTTCATATTTCACAATTAAATATATATTTTCCACCAGTTTATCAATTTTATTAATAATTCGTTCTAAAATGGGAGCTCCCCCAACTGGCAACATTGGCTTTGGTATATTTTCTGTTAATGGCATTAATCTTGTTCCTTTTCCAGCACATAATATTACAGCATCCATATTTTCCCCTATTTTTGTTTTTATAATTTTATAATTATTTTTATTATTTTTATTGTCGTTTTTATAATTATCATTTATATATTATATATCACTAACCATATTTATCTTTAAATATAATTTGAGTGTGAAATAATGAATAATATACTTAAAAATGAAAATAATAACCCATACCATAGCGATAATATCGACCATTTAAAAAAATTATTTAAGGAAAAAAATAATATTCTATTTTTATGTCATCATAATGCAGACCCCGATGCAATTGGAGGAGCCCTAGGATTAAAATATCTTGCAAATAGTTTTAATAAAAATAAAAACCCCAATATAATCATATCTACAAATTCAGTTAGTAAATTAACTCGAAATATATTGTTGGAATTAAATGAATCTGTGGAAATTGTTAATTATCCTAAATTATTGGACATTGTTTGTTTTGTAGATACGGCAAGTTTAAATCAAGTTATGATTGACGAAAATAAATTATTGGATAAAAACATAATTTTAATTGACCACCACAAAAAAACAGATTTAGTAAATATATGTGATTTGGTAATTGTTGATGAAAATTCTACCTCTGTGTGCGAAATTGTTGCCAATATATTTAAAAAAATTAATATTTATCCCCCTAAAAATATAAGAACAGCTTTATTATGTGGTATTGTTTATGACACAAAACATTTAAAACTTGCTACGGAGGGGACATTTAATATAATTTCATGGCTAATAAAGGACATAAGTTTTCAAAAAATATTGTATCTTCTTACACAGGAAAGCGATGAAAGTAAAAAACTGGCACATTTGAAGGCATGTAGTAGGATGGAGCTCCATACCATAAAGCAGGGTAATCAGAAATATATAGTTGCATTGTCCAACTCCTCATCTAATGAAGCATCTTGTGCTAAAACTATGGTTTCCATTGGGGCAGATATTGCCTTTGTTGTTGCCGTTAGAAAAAAAGATAAGGAAATAAGAGTAAGTGCTAGATGCAGAAAACAACTTTCAAAACAAGTCCATTTAGGTGGTTTAATGGAAAAAATAGCAAAGAAATTAAATGGAAGGGGAGGAGGTCATGCAGAAGCCGCAGGTTTAAATGCAAATTTTGAAAAGGGAGCTCCCAAGGACGAAACTATAAAAAAAGTATTAAATTTATGTTTAAATTCGTTTGAAAAAGAATTGATTAAAAAATAATTATAAAATTAAAATACGGTGAAATTATGAAACTTGAAGAAAACCAAATATTTAACAATTATTTTAAAAATTTATCAGATAGAGAGAGGGCAGTTTTTGAAGGGGGTATTACTATGGGGGCCCTATTCCATCAATTTGTGGGAGCTCCCATAAGTTCAAAAAATAAGGAAATAATGGAAAAATCTATTGAGGAATCTATGAAAAATCAACCTTGTGTTGAGGATATTTGGGTGGAGATTTTGGGAGCTCCGAAAGATAAATATGTTTCATTAGATGGCAATATGTTAATCGTTAAATTAAAAATAAAAATAAATAATACTACGGCAATATTGGGGTTAAAATATATAAAAGAACTGGATTATCCTTTAATGTATGTTGAAGAGATTTTATAATTTTTATTTAAAATTATAATTGTAATCAATATACTACTAAAAATTAGTGCAATAGTTGGAATTGGTGTTTTTACGGGTTCGGTTATATGAATATTTTTTAATTTATAATATGGTGTGTAGTTGGGAGCTCCCATATTATTTCCAACCATTTTTAAAGTGTTATCCCCATTATTTAAATAATTTGTAATGTCAATAGAAATTGATTTTTTATAACTTCCCGAACCCGTGTTATTGTTAGATTTGCTTATTGTGTATATTTCTTTATTGTTTATAAATATTTTAACCACAGTATAGTTTTTAATGTTTCCAAAATGGGTAAATGATATATTATAATTATCATAGTTTGAAATTTTATTTATGGTAAATGATATATTTTTTTCTGGAATATTTGAATTTATTGATATTTCAGAGGTATAATATGCATTTATTGGAACAATTATTATTAAAACCAATAATATTATTAAAATATTAATTAATTTCATAATTTACCCCATAAATATAGTTAATCTTCGATAACTGTCCATTATCCGTTCCATATCATCCAGATTTCTTTGGGTTTGGTGGTTTGTTAGAGAAATTTAATTTAACTATATATAATTATTTAGTGAAATTGTCCAAAGATTGACTATAATATTTATTTTATTTTTACTAATTTTGCATTTCCTTTGATATGGATTATTTTAAAATATTTGCTGTTGTTAAAAAATCCACCATCGTATTTTCCTAAGTATTCAGGCATATAAATATAACTAATATTCTCCTTTTTGCAACTATTTAATATTGTTGTATAATTTTTATTGTCGATTGCTGAAATTATGCTGTCAAATGAAGTATTACCAACCGTGGCATTGTTGGACTGGAATTTATAAAAATAAAATACTGGCTTATTTTTCGTATATATTGGTAAAAACTGTCCTGCATCTTCACCAAAGTTTAAAATTATTTGGTTTGTTATGTTGTGTTTGTTCATATATTCAAAGATTTTTAAATCATTGTTGTGTATTACGAAACTATCTTTCTGTTTTTCTGATATTATTTCATAATTTGTATATGCTGAAATCGTAGAAAATAATAATATAGAAATTATGAAAAGTGGTTTTAATATATTGTATGTGCTTATTTTGGTTTTTTTATTGGATTCTATTAGTTTATATATTGCATATAATCCTGCACCATAAAATATTGGCATAATTATTTGAATATGAATTGCCATTCTTGCACTATCGTATTGACTGCTAAAAAATGGAATAGGTATATGGATAAATTTTATATTTATTATATTTAAAATTAATAAAATTAATAGTAAGATAAACGGAGCTCCGTTATTTAAATTATTATTTTTTGTTTTACTTAAATTATATATTCCAATAATTAATAAAACCGTAAATATAAGGGATATGAAAACCGTATTTGTATTATCCAATATACCTGTTTTTGATGAATTTGTCCAAATATATAAATAAATTATTCCCATTCCTGCTAAAATGTTTCGTATTATCGCCGAAATAGGTTCAGGAGTAAAATTTGTAGATTTTCCATAAGATACAATATTTTCTGCCATTTTTGAATATATCAATAATACCGCCGATAGTATTGACAATATAAGGGAGCTCCAATATTTTACTATATTTTTATAATATTTTAGATATAAATCATAAATAGATAGAGATATTAAAAATAATACCAATATAATTAATGGGAATGTATGAATATATACTAATGATATTGTAATAAATGAAAATAATATTAAATATATATTATTTTTTGTAGTTCTATATTTCAATATAAAGAAAATACAAATTAGCATTAAGGCATACCCCAATGTATTTGGAAGCAATACCCCTACAATTCTATAAACTACATTAGTTAATGGCAAAAACAAGGCAATCCAACAACCCAGTCCTTTTTTAATTGCTTCCCCTATTAAATAATATCCCAATACAAATAATAGTAATATATAGAATTTTATAAATTGAATAGAATTTAATATATCACTTACCGAAGAGGATAAATAATAAACCAGGGAATGAAATCCTGCGGGATAACTTACATAATATTTATATGGAATTTCATTAGTTTTATAGAATATTGTTTTTTCTTCAATCATTGCCTTTGATTTATAGGAATGAAATTGTGTATCTGTTGTATTTGCTGGATTTGGGGGAAATATATTGTATCCCATAAAAATTGTAAATAATAATATTATAGATAATATTATATATTTTCGTTTCAAGGCTTGTTTTATTGCATTATATTCTTTATTGAAATTGAGTTTTTTAGTTTTAAGATAATATATTGAAAAAATTAGCAAAGGCATAATATATAAAAATTTATATATTGAAATATTTAATAACGATAAAATATAGGTCATTATTATAACATAAGAAACAGTTAAAAACGGTGTTGTAAATAATTTTTCTTCATTTTTCAATGGATTTACAAAATAGATTAATATTAACAGTGTTATGGGGTAGATTATATCCATTATTTCCCTTTTATAGATTACTTATGGAATTAGCATATTGAACAGATTTATTCCCTAAAATTACTATGGCTTTATTTGCCGATATTCCTGCATTTTCTGGATGAGATTCTTTGACATTCCATATATAATAGTATGCTGCAATAGCTGCAACTGCAACTGCTGCTGCCACTAAGATACCTATTTCCATTGAAACCTGTCCTTTTTTAGAAAAAAGTTTTTTAATTAACATAAAACACCAAAAAAAAGAAAAATTTTAATTATTTTATAGATTACTAAGACTATCGGTATAGTTTGTAGCTACATTTGCTAATTTAGAGGATGATGTTTGTGCTGCAGCTCCTGAGTTGGCTGCACTACTTTTAACATTAGATACATAGTAATATGCTGCAATAGCTGCAACTGCAACTGCTGCTGCCACTAAGATACCTATTTCCATTGAAACCTGTCCTTTTTTGGAGGTTAATTTTTTTAACAATTTCATAATATCACCTATATTTCTAATATATATATACATTCTACAATATTATATGAGATTATTGTCATATATAAATATTATTATTTTATTCCAGGGGGATTCGCAAATCTTTGATTTGGGTATAAATATCATAACGATTATGGTATATCTTCGGAGCTCCCATATTTATATGTCAACTGGGAGCTCCCTGACCAACCCAAATTATTATATTTTGTAAAAAAAGAAACTAATCATATTTTTTAAGATAAAAAAATAAAAGAAAATCGTAAAGATTTTCTGTATCCTTTGCTCAGGATAAAAAGAATTATTTATTTATTTATTTATTTATTTATTTATTTATTTAATTTAGTAGTTTTTAATTAATTCTAATGCTGCTTCTCTTGTAGCTGCTCTGTCCCCACCTGCAACAACTAAAACATCGTTTCCGTTTGCTGCGTTATCAACTACTGCCAATGTTGCTGGGCTTGTGTTATCAATTGTAATTTTACCAGCTGTTTGTAAAGCTTCTGCTAATTTGTTTACAACAGGTCCCCCAACTACTATTAAGTTTTTGTCTGCTGTGTCTAATGTAACTTCACTGTCCAATTTTGCAATTGGTGCTGTTACTGGAACCATTTGTTGTGCAGTTGCTTTGAGGTCATTTAATTTGATATCTGCGTTTAATACTGATGCTTTTTGTCCAACGCTTAATGTTGCATCTTTTGATACATCCATCTCATATTTTGCAAATAAACTAGGTGATGAGTCATCGTCTGTAAATTTCAAACTTGCGTAATTGTTTACAAAGTCTGCTGATTTTCCATCTTTCAATGTTTCTATTTTATCTCCATCATATTTTAATGCAAGACCAATAACCTTGTTTGTACCATCTGTTAAACTTTTTTCTTTTGAATTTCCTGCATTAAGTTGTGTCTTATCTTCCTTTAAGTCATTATCGGATAAATCAAGGTTTCCTGCATTATCTGTTACAGCATATAATTTCCAATCTTTTATATATTCATCTCCTAAGTCATAACCTTTTACATCTTTTGAGATTATCAATGATGCGTACCCATAGTTTCCTCCAACATCTTTGAATGCATCATATACATTTACTCCAATATCTCCACTTCTTAATTCAAATGGTGCTTGGTCATCTTTGGATGCAACTTCTTTTCCATCTTTTAATATTGCAACATCTACTTGTGGATTTCCCCCTCCAAGTGGTATTAAGACACTTTTAACTTTTACGGTGTATCCGTTTCCTAAATCATAGGATTCGCCTTCTTTAATATTTCCATCGTATGCTTTTTTACCTAAATATATTGTAGCATCGTCAGTATCCACAATTGTTGTAGCATCTCCAAGGAAAGGTATTTCCATTCCAAGATATAGGTCTTGATCATTTGCCATTGCATCTTTTCCGTCTTTAAATGCAACAGTACCATATACTAAGTTTCCTTTGTTAATATCATAATCATCTGCTCCATTTTTGAGAACTGACGCCAACAAAAATTCTGTTGCATCTGCTGAATCATCATCACTAACATCAGAAGGATCTATATCTTTACTTCTTGTCAAGGTGGATAATCTCGGTAAATTTTCAATTAACCCTGCACCTGCTGCATCAGCTACAACATTGCTGTTACCCACTATAGTAGTAGTTCCCAAACTTGTTGTATAACTTCTTTTTGATGTTGTAAATATTGCGAATTGATTACCATTTGCATAAGCATTTAAATTACTTGTTAAATCAGTTTCAGATGAAACATGAACATTTAATTCTGCACTTCCATCTGTAACTGCTCCTGTTTTGTAGCACATTGAACCGATTTTTGCTCCAATATTTGTTGCTGAAACAACATCGCTTGTTGCTGCGTTTGAACCTACTACAATATCTACATTTGGCTGTCCGTCTTTAACTGCATTTGCCATAAATCCTGAAACATCTCCTGATGTTGTAGCTGCTGCCATAGCACCACTTGCTAATGCGGAAGCTACCATAGCTCCTCCTACTGCCATTGCTCCTATTTTCTTTAAGCTCATACTCATATTTATTACCTCTTTATTTTATTTTTTTGGTTGGTATAATTTTTCACAAATAACACTTGTCATTATGAGTATATATACTTTACCAGTCGAAACAGTTATAACAATAGTTTCACCACTACAACTCATATATTATAACGATAAAAAGAAAAATAAACCTAAAAACCAGTTATTTTAAAAAAATAAAAGGTTGCAAATAATTGCAACTATTTTAAAGGAGATTTATTATGCATTTAAAAATAGTATATTCTATTGCCCTATTGTATTCCCAAGTATAAATAAAATTTTAATTTCTATTTTTTAACTCATCTCTAATATCCTTCAAAATTTCTTTTATTTCCTCCTGCCCATTTATTATTGTGTCTTGTCCCTTTATTATTGTGTCTTGTCCCTTTATTATTGTGTCTTGTCCCTTTATTATTGTGTCTTGTCCCTTTATTATTGTGTCTTGTCCTTTTTTAACTTCCTCCAAAACTCCAAAAATCATTTTAATATATTTAACTCCTTCATCTAATTTTTTATTAAGTTCTAATAAATCATCTGCGGAAATTCTATTAATCCCTTTTGGGAATTCAATAAATGCGTTTAGTTCTTTTTCTTCAATTTCTTTTATTTTGATTAAATTGTCTTTTTTCTCCAAAAACTTTATACTCCTTTTAAAAAATTCTTTTAATTCCTCATCATCAAAGTTCGCTAAAATTCTAACTGTTTCGTCTTTATAATTATAAACTACCCCATCAATACCCAAACCTCTTCCAATATCTTCTATTCTATCTCTAAATCCCACATGTTGAACTTGTCCGCATATTTTTAACTCATAGGTTGTTGCCATACTTTCACCAGTTAGTAATTTATAACCCAGTTTATTTATATTTATCTGATATCGGTGGGAAGAACTCTTTCAATAATATTTTACTTCATATAGTTATCAATGACTATTTTCTATTTTCGTTATTCTTCCGTATAATAATATTCTCCAATTTCTTTTTGATATTGGTCTCTTTGGCTACCTTCTTTATTTACCCTTGGTCTTCCTGTTTCTGCATCTCTCCTAAATGTTATATTCATCTCCTTTAAAAATTTATTAGCTCCACTTCTTTTATCCAATGGTGCCGAACCTTTCCCTATTTTTCCAGCTTCTCCACTAAATACTATAAATCTATCGGAAATATAATCTTGGAATAATATATCGTGGTCTATTACAAACATAGCCCCTTCTTTTTCGTCCGCCATTCTCCTAATTGTTCGAGATACTACCAACCTCTGCTCTACATCTAAAAACGCAGATGGTTCATCAATTAAATAAATATCTGCATCCATACTTAAACAGGAAGCTATTGCCACTCTTTGCAATTCCCCCCCAGATAAATTTTTTACTTCGAAATCCATTATTTTTTCTAAACTAAGGGGCTTAATTATTTCAGATTTATAAAATGAAGTGTTTATATTTGCCACACTCATTAATAAATCCCTCACTGTCCCATCAAAATCTGTTGCAATATATTGGGGTTTGTATGATATTTTTACCTCTTTTGCTGAAACCGTACCATTATCTGGTTTTATTATTCCTGCAAGTATTTTGGCAAAAGTAGTTTTACCTATTCCATTTGGTCCCAATATACCTACAACCTCTCCCTTATGAATTGTCCCTCCCTCTACGGTTAAATTAAAATTACCAAGGGTTTTTGATACCTTTGAATAATTAAGCAATTCTGGACGATTTGTATAATTTATAGGTGGTCTTTTTTCAAATACTATTGGGCTTTTTCTAACTCTTATATTTTCCTCCCTTAAAAATCCATCAAGATATGTATTTATTCCTGTTCTTGTTGCCCGGGGGTGAGTTACAACACCATAAGCCGATGGAATACCATACATAATATGGATATTATCCGAAAGATAATCTAAAACTATTAAATCGTGCTCTACTGCTACAACCTTTTTATTTTCGGCAATTTTTCTTATAATTTTTGCAGCATTAAACCTCTGCCTAACATCAAGCCATGAGGAAGGTTCATCATAATAATAAATATCCCCTTCCCTTAATGACGCCGCAGCAATTGCTACCCTTTGGAGCTCCCCTCCGGAAAGTTGGTCAAAACTTCTATCAAGTAAATTATTTAATTCAAGAACTTCTATTATTTCATTAAACATCCTCTTTTCATCTACTTTTTTTAGGAGCTCCCCTACGGTTCCCTTTACAACCTTTGGAAGAGCATCAATATATTGCGGTTTATGGATAGGAATTATTTCTTTTTTTGATAATTTTTCAAAATATGTTTGGAGCTCCGTGCCTGAAAACCGTTTTATAACTGTTTCATATTTTGGCTCTTCATCTAAATTATTTAAATTTGGAGTTGTAATTCCGCTTAATATGGATAATATTGTAGATTTACCAACACCATTTGGACCCAATATACCAACCACTCCATCTCTTGGAGTAATTAACCCATACAACCTAAATCTATTTTTACCGTAGGAATGTATTATTTTATCCTCTGTAAGCTCCCCTGGAAGTCCAATTATATTTATTGCAGCAAATGGGCATCTTTTTACACAAATACCACAACCACCACATAATTCTTCTGAAATTATCGGTTTTCCCAAATCTTCGTCCATAACAATGGTTTCTTCGTCCATTCTAACTCCCGGGCAGTATTTCATACATTCCGTAGAGCATCTTCGGGGCTGACATCTATCATAATCTAAAATTGCCAATCTTCCTGTCATTATATCACTTTTTTTAAATTTTAAATTTTGTTTTCTATTTCTTAACTTATTTTTTTAACTTATTTTTTGTATATTGTACTAATCCACCAGCATCTAAAATTTCTTTTTCTATCCCTTTGGGAGCTCCACAATTTAACATCATAGAATTTATTTTTATTGTTTCATTTTGCAAATCAATTTCTATTGTGTCGCCATCTTTTAGGTTTTGGATTTGTTCATTTATTCCTTCGCAAGTTATAGGTATTAATCCTATATTAATACAATTTCTATAAAATATCCGTGCAAAACTTTCAGCAACTACTGCCTTTATTCCGGTGTGTTTTATGGATATTGGTGCCTGTTCCCTACTACTTCCACAGCCAAAATTTTCACCTGCAACAATTATATCGCCGTCTTTTACCTTTGTTGAAAATTTTTCATCAATTCCAGCCATGCAATGAGATGCCAACTCCTTTGGGTCTGTTGTTTTAAGGTAGGCCCCGGGAATTATGGCATCGGTATCAATATCATCACCAAATAAATGAATATTTCCTTTTATTATCATAGTATCACCATATAATCTTTGAGGTTAAAATCTTTGATTTGAATATAGAGAAGCTTCGCTTCTATCTCTAAATTTCCTTTGGAAATTATTGAGTGAATTTTTATAATATGTAATGGATATACAATCACAATATTCATTATATATTAATCATAATCATTTTAATTATTAACCATAAATAATTTACCTAATTTTTATATATTGTGGTGTTATCATGCTTTTAGATATTGATTATAATTCAAAAGAAAACCGTATTTATATATATACTACAAAGAAAATAATTAAAAAAGATTTTAAACCATATTTATACATAGATGCCGATAAAAATACCATAAATAAGTTTATAGATGAGGAAGAACCACAACTTAAAGAATATATAACGGCAATAGAAAGAGTAAAAAAAATTATTATAAATTTAAATGACATTGAAAATCCATATAAAAATAGGACAGTAGAAAAGACTTTATCAAAAATAACAACAGACCACCCCAAAGACATTCCAAAATTACGAAAATTGCAAAAAATAAAGGCTAATCAGAGATTAGCCAATTTTCCCAATGGGAAAATAGGAACAACCTACGAACATGACATTCCATTTACAAAACGGTATTTAATTGATAATAATAAAAATATTGATTTATTAAATTATAATAATATACCAGATTTAAAAGCCGTATCTTTTGATATGGAGGTGCATTTTAAAGATAGGGAGCCAGAACCTGAAAAAGATGCCATATTAATGACAAGTTTTTACTCACACGATAAAAAAATAAATAAAAAAATAAAAAAAGTAATTACCTACAAACCATTTGAGCATGAAAGCGTTGAAATTGTAAAGGACGAAAAGGAATTAATTAAAAAAACCATGGAGCTCCTAAAACAATATAATATAATATACACCTACAACGGAGATAATTTTGATTTCCCATATTTAAAAAGACGGGCAGAACATTTAAAAATACCATTAAATTTTGGAGAAAATCATAAATTAAAATTATCAAAAGGGGGCATGAATTTAAAAAGTGCAATTTCTGGAATTGTGCATATTGACCTTTACCCCATAGCAAGAAGAACCTTAAATTTAACCAAATATAAATTAGAAGATGTTTCAAAAGAATTATTTAACATAGAAAAATTAGAGGTTGGACATCATAATATAGTGCCACTATGGAACAATAATAACCCCAAATTAGTAGAATACTCACTCCAAGATGCAGAATATACATATAAAATAGGGGAATATTTTTTGCCATTAGAAATTATGTTTTCAAATATTGTTGGCCAATGTTTATTTGATATAAGTAGAATGAGTAGTAGCAATATGGTAGAATATCTACTTTTAAAGCATTCATTCAATAAAAATTATTTGGCACCAAATAGACCTTATGGCAATGAATACCAAAACAGATTAAAAGAAGGTTATGAGGGAGGATATGTAAAAGAGCCCATAAAAGGCATGCATGATAACATAGTTAGCATGGATTTCAGAGCTCTATATCCATCTATAATAATAAGCTATAATATAAGCCCCGATACAATAAACTGCCCTTGTTGTGGTGATACCAACGATAAAATATTGGGTTATTGGTTCTGTAAAAAAAAGATAGGTATTATACCTGAAATTCTAAAAGATTTAATTGAAAGAAGGAAAAATATTAAAGATGTTTTAAAAAATAAAAATACAACAGAGAATAATAAAGACGATAATAACAAAAACAACAACGAAAATTATAAATTATTAAATTATGAACAACAATCAATAAAAATTTTAGCAAATTCATTCTATGGTTATATGGCTTATCCGCGGGCAAGATGGTATTCCAAAGAATGTGCCGAAGTAATTACTCATTTAGGTAGGGCATATATACGAAAAACAATAGAGGAAGCGGAAAATAACGGATTTAATGTAATATATGCAGATACTGACGGATTATATGCGATATTAGACGAAAATAAAAATAAAAATACAAATAAAGAAAATATATTAAATAAAACCATCAAATTTTTAAATGAAATAAACAGGGAGCTCCCCGAAAAGATGGAGCTCGAATTTGAAGGATACTACAAAAGAGGTATATTCATAACTAAAAAAAGATATGCCTTAATTGATGAAAACAATAAAATTATAGTAAAAGGTTTGGAATTTGTAAGAAGGGATTGGTCAAATATAGCCAAAAAAACCCAAAAAAAAGTATTAAATACACTTTTAAAAGAAGGAGATGTAGAAACTGCAAAACAGATTATTAAAGATACAATAAATGATTTAAAAAATCTACCCCAATCGAAGATTGGTGAATCCCCGGGGGGAGATAAAAAAATAAACCCCAAAGATTTAATAATATATAAACAACTAACAAAAGATATTAGCGAATATTCCACAGCCACACCCCACATAGCAGTTGCCAAAAAAATGAGAGACAGAGGAGATAGGTTAAAAATCGGTGATGTAATTGGTTTCGTAATTGTAAATGGGAGCTCCCCAATAAGTGAAAGGGCTACCATCCCAGAACAAGCCACCAACTACGATGCAAATTATTATATTGATAATCAGGTGCTACCCCCAGTATTAAGAATTATGGAAGCTATTGGAATTACCAAAGATGAGCTAAAAAACAATAATAAACAAATTACACTTGATAATTTCTTTTAAATAATTATATTATAAAATGTCCTGTATTAAAAAATAAATATAAAATTATCGTGATATTATCCGATGAATTTCACTTCGTGAAAATTCATTACTAATATCACCTAAAAATAAAAAAATCGGTGATATTATCTGCTAAAAATCACAGATTTTTAGACTAATATCACCTAAAAATAAAAAAATCGGTGATATTATGACAATATTAATAACAAATCTATCCTATTCAATAGATAATAATTTAAATGTATATAAAGATGTAGATATTTTAATAGATAATAACAATATAAAAATCGGAAAATTTTTAATGGAAAAAGAAAATATAAACCAAAAAGATTTAAAAATAATAGATGGAAAAAATAAATGTGCCATGCCTGGATTGACAAATACTCACACCCACATACCAATGACATTATTAAGGGGCATCTCCGACGATATGATTTTACAGGATTGGCTAAAAGAAAAAATATGGGTAAATGAGGCCAAACTCACAAAAGAAGCCGTTTATTATGGTTCATTGTTGGGCTGTCTTGAAATGTTAAGATTTGGAATTACTTCATTTAATGATATGTATTTTTTCAGTGAAGAAATATTAAAAGCCACAAAAGAAATTGGATTAAAGGGAACAATTTGCTATCCAATAATTGATTTTGGAACTCCTGAACATGACAATTTAGATAAATTATTAAATGGTGCGGAGAACTTTATAAAAAAATATAAAGACGAAAAAACCGTTAAACCTGCAATAGCTCCACATGCTCCATATACATGTTCAGAAAACACATATATAAAATGTAAAGAAATAGCAAATAAATATAATACGATTTTACACACCCACATATCAGAAACTAGATATGAAGTGGTGGAAATGGAAAATAATAAAAATATAAGGCCTGTGGATTATTTAAATAACCTAAATATATTGGATAAAAATACAATTGTAGCACATTGTGTATGGATTACAAAAGACGAAGCAAAAACATTGGCAAAAACAGAAACAAAAATATCCCACTGCTCAACAAGTAATATGAAGCTGGCAAGTGGTGGAGTTATGCCATTGGTGGAGCTCCTTCAACACGGCGCAAATATATCACTTGGAACCGATGGTGTAGCAAGTAATAATAATATGGACATATTGGAACAAATGAAAATAACTTCATTACTACATAAAGCCCATAGATGGGACCCAACAGTAGCCGACATAGATACAGTTTTAAAAATGGGAATTAATAGCCAATCTATTGGATTTGAAAATAATGATATTATATTAATTGATTTGGGAGCTCCACATATGCGACCAATACATAACATAAAATCAAATATAGTTTATTCTGCAAATGGAAATGATGTTGATACAGTAATTGTTAATGGAAAAATATTGATGGAAAATAAAAAATTCATATTTGAAGATGCAGTTATAAATAATATATATAATAAAGTAAATAAGATAGTAGAAAAATTTATTTAATAGGTATTTGGGTGAATTATGAAAATTGATATGCATGTTCATACTATAAATTCAAGATGTTCAATAAATCCAATAAAATTATTAAAAAAAATCTGTAATTTAAAAAAAATAACCCCAATTACGGCTGATCACAATGTATTAACTAAATTAGATTTTGCCATAGCAGGGGAAGAAATTGGCACAAATAGAGGAGAATTTATAGGGGCCTTTTTAAATGAACAAATAAATGAAAAAGATATATTTGAAGCCATGGATAAGGTAAAAGAACAGGGTGGAATAATATATTTGCCCCATCCATTTGACCAAAGGCGACGAAGGGCATTATGTAGATTTGACATATTACACGATAAAGAATTCATAAAAAAAATAGACATAGTTGAAATATTTAACAGCAGATGTTTAAATAACCACCCAAATAATGAAGCAGAAGAATATGCTGAAAAATACAATATATTAAAAGGAGTAGGTAGTGATTCACATTTTCCATGGGAGATAGGAAATTCATATATGGAATTAGATGAATTTGACAAAGATAACCCAAAAGAATTTTTAAAATCACTGAAAAATGCAAATAAATTCCATACAAAATTGGGAACTCCTGCAAATATATTGTTATATAGTAAAATATCAAAAAAGATACATAAAATTGCAAAATTTTAATTTAAGTATAGTCAATCTTCGAACTGTTTCACCCCATATTTTCGTAAATAAAACTATATTCTATTAATATATCATATTCAACTAATATTTGGGACAATTAAAGGGACAGTTATTGAAGATTAACTATAAATATACTGGTATAATGCAGATATACTCACATAAGTAGTAGAAAATCGCATTGTGATAATATATGGACATAGATATAGATATGTTAAAACGAAACAAAAATCAAAGATTGTTGAATATCCTGCCGAAAATATCGGAACGATTAAATATAACCGAATCTGATTTAAAAAATGCCATCAATAGGAAAATAATAGCTCATGACACATATAAAAATCAAAAATATATATTATTTAAAAAAAAATATAGGCATATCGAAAGAGGAACAATATTATTTTTGAATGAAAATTTGGATTATATAATGGGATATCCAAAAATTAGGAGGGCAATGGTATTGGACCCAACTTTAAAAAATTATTTTATAGATAAAATTGCAATAGAGGAAAAATTAGATGGATATAATGTTAGAATAGCAAAAATAAACAATACTGAAATTGTGGCAATTACTCGGGGCGGTAGAATATGCCCATTCACTACAAAAAAGGCATTGAAATTTATTGATACAAAAATATTAAATGACTATCCTGACATTATGTTATGCGGTGAAATGATAGGGTTAAATAATCCATATGTTCCATATTATTATCCTGAAGTAGATAATAATATAAACTATGAGGGAGATACTAGCGATAATAGCAACGACATTGAAAATTTAGGATTTTATATATTTGATATACGAAATAAAGAAACTAATAAATCATTGACAATATCCCAAAAAGGGGAGCTCCTTAAAAAATATAATCTCCCCCACATACAACCAATAGATATAGTCAATAAGGAAGAAATATCTAAAATCAAGGAAATAATATTAAAATTAGACCATGAAAAAAGAGAAGGAATAATTTTAAAAGACCCTGATATGGTTATAAACCCCATAAAATATACTACTCATCATACTCAATGTAGCGATTTATCCATTGCTTTTACATATATGTATGATTTAGGCATTAATTTTATGTTTAGTAGGTTAGTTAGGGAAGGATACCAATCCATAGAATTTAACGAAAATAAAGAAGAAATGGAACAAAGGGCAAAAGAAATTGGAGAATCAATATTATATCCAATGATAAATACCATTAAAAAGGTTTCAAAAAATGAAACTATTAGAGAAGATTTTGAAATATTTATGGATAATGAAGAAGATTTAAATGAGTTCTTAGTATATTTAAAAAAATTACATATTGCATATGTTATACTAGAAAAAGAACAAATTAATAACTCCATTATCAAAATTAAAATTGGTAGATTATATAATTCCACAAATGATAAAATAAAAAGCCATTTAAATGGAAATCTATGGTCTGATTAATCCATAAAATATCCAATGATGAGAGTCATCCCTGCTGATGCTGTAATTGATGAGACCTGGGGTAGCTGAGGATATTTTTTTATAACAAATATATGTTTTTAATAATTTTATAATATTAATCCTTACTTTTTTTTATTTTTTATTTTTTATTTTTTTTATAAATTGTTGTATTATTAAATAATTATAAGAATAATGATAATAATATACCTTTTAACGAACAACTTTTTTAACATACTATAATCCAAAATTAGCTAATTCTGAGGGAAAAATATGATATATAAATTAAATGGTATCGGACATGACTCTAACAGTTATTTAATTGTTGGAAAAAAGAATATATTAATTGACCCTGGAACTCCGGGCACTTTTGACTTAATAAGGGGCGAAATAGAACAGATTACAAAAAATATTGATTATATAGTCAATACTCACTGCCATTATGACCATGCAGGAGCTAATTATTTATATGAAGAATACTTTAATGCCCCAGTAATTATAAGCGATAAAGAATTAAAAGATTTAAAAAACGACACCCCTACAACAGTATCAAAATTGTTTAGAAGTAAATTAATACCTCCAAAAGAAATAATACCAATAAATGATGCCAAAATTACAGAGGAATTAAAATTTTGCGGCATTGAATATATTGAAACCCCAGGGCATACTGAGGGAGGAATAACAATAATATATAAAAATTCAATGATTACAGGAGATACGCTATTTGCATATGGCGTTGGAAGATGGGATTTTCCGACTGGAAATATTATTGATTTAAGAAATTCAATAGCAAAATTGGAAGTAATTGCCAACCAAAAAAATATAATTGAAATACTACCCGGACATGGTGAAAAAGGAGATTTAAGTGCTTTCAATAATGCCAAATTATTTTTATAATATTTTTATAATAAATTTTTTATGACAACTAAAACTATAACTAAAAACCAATAAAATATCGTGATAATTTATGTTTTCTGCCTTAATACCTGTATCTCCACTAAATGCTGTAAAAACACGACTTAAAGATTTTTTAACGCCCGATGAACGAATTGAATTAATAAAAAATATGTTATTAGATGTTTATGAAGGCATAAGCCCAATATGTGATAAAATATATGTTGTTAGTAAGGATAAAGAAATATTGGAGTTTTTAAAACCCTACGCCGTAATACCAATTATGGAAACAGAAAATATAAAAGGACTAAATGATGCTTTAAATTATGCCTTTAATTATATTGAGGAGGACAATATTATAATAACTCCCGCAGACATTCCATTAATTAAAAAAGAGAATATTAATAATATAGTAAAAGAATGTAAAGAAAATTCAGTAATATTGTGCCCTTCAAGAGGGGGAGGAACTAACTTAATGGTATTAAATCGGAGCTCCATAAAAACCAGATATGAAGGATTTAGTTTTTTGAAACATATTGAGGAATGCAAAGAAAATAATATAAATCCTATAATTTTTCCATCTTTTTATATTTCAATAGATATAAACACAGTGGAGGATTTGGGGGAAATTTTAATTCATGGTGGGGGGACATATACATACAACTATCTAAAAAAGTTAAATATAAATGCAAAACCCAAACATTCATCTGCGGGTAGATTTGAAGTAATTCGACAAAACACAGAATAAAAGCAATGTTCCATATAATAGTAATAGCAAAATCGAAGATTTTGCCTAATTCATATTTTTTTAAAAATTGTAGGTTAATCGATATAAATTAAAAAATATATCTAAAAAAAATAATATCCGCCTTTCGTTGCCCCCGTATAACAAGGGGAGATAATGAACACAAAAAAGTTTTCATTTAATTCGGCGGGTTTATCGTAATTATCTTAATGCTAATTTTATATCGTCAGCTTTAACTGTTTTTCTTCCTGCATGTTTTGATAAATCTGCTGCTGATTTAGCAATATCCATTGCAATTTCTTCTAATGCTTCTGCGAGGAGTATAGCTGCTTCTCTGCTTACTCTTTCAGCACCTGCATTTTTTAATATTCTTTCCATTGGAGCTACTGGTATTTCTGCCATGTATATCACCTATTTTTTTATATGGTATGTATTTATTTGTATTAACATTAATAAAATGATAATATCACACTATTTAAACTTTTCGGTTATATTTGTATTTTATTTTAATATTTATTTAATATTATACCTTAATATTATATTGTGGGCATTATTAAATTATATTATTATATTGTAGTATAATAATTATTATCCGCAATTTATATTTAAATTTATTATTTTTTAACAGTATATTCAATAACAATTCCATCATCTAATTTATAACAATTTTTTAGCGCTAATTTGATGCACTCATCAACTGTTTTAAAACCATCTCCATCTACAAAAGTGGGAGCTCCCTTACCCCCAAATATTTTTGGAGCAATATATACCCTAACTTCATCTACAAGATTGTTCTCAAACATGCCCCAATTTAGAGTCCCCCCTCCTTCTAATAGTATGTTTTTTATTCCTTTTTTATACAACAATTCCATTAATTTTACCAAATCTACTTTATCAATTCCTGTTTTAATAATAATTATATTTTTTTTCGCTAACTCCCTTATTTTTTCATTTATATTCTTATTTTCCCCCATATTTTCCGTTGTGGCTATTATGGTTGTTGCGTCATCATTCAATACACGGGCATTTAATGGAATTCTTAAATTACTATCTACCACAATCCTAATTGGATTATCCTCTTTTTTTGCATTTATTTTATGAACGGTAAGTCGCGGGTCATCTTTTAAAACTGTGCCAATACCAACCATTATGCCATCTACGGACTTTCTTATTTTATGCACCCTTTTTAAATCATCCTCTCCTGAAATCCTTGAATCATTTTCTATTGTGGCAAGTTTTCCATCAAGGGACATCCCCACATTTGATATTACGAAAGGTTTTACATTTATATTATCTGTATTGTTATTTTTATTATTATTTTCTATTTCTATATTTTCAGTGTTTATTTCATTATTCATTCTCTATCTACCATTATTACCTTGTTTTTTAGATAACTATGCAATCCTTCAATATCTTTTAAATCTCCATGACTATATCTTAAAATATTCTTCCTTATCTCATTATTAACTTTAATCCCCCTAATTTGGAATTCTTTAATTATTTCTTTTGCATAATCTCTTCCAGCCCTATCAAAATCAGTTAATAAGATAACTTCTTTGATATTATGCTTTACAAGCTCATCTGCAATCTCAAAAAAAGGAATATTAGAAACTTTTATAAAATATCCATCAATACCCAAATTTTTTAAAGATAATATGTCATTTTTTCCCTCAACAAGTAATGGTGTGCCTTTTTTACTTTCTTCTTTAAGTTCCTCAATTATTTCAATTAGTTTTTCCAAATACTCTTTTCGTTTCATACTATTTCCCAAAAATATTATGGTAGGTTTAAAAGTTTGTCCCATATAGCCCTAAAAAATCTAATGTGCCACAAAATATAATAAACTATAAAATTTATAATTAAAATTAGTTAGGAATAGGAATAGGCTGAGATTTATGCTTATTTGATTCAATTCTATTTAATATTTCTTCTATTTTTTCAATTGGCACAGTTAATTCTTTTGAAATGTCTTCTTTTTCTTTATTTTGTTCAATTGCCATTAGAACCTTATCAAGCAATTCATAGGTTATACCCAATTCTTTTTCATCGGTTTGACCTTCCCACAATCCAGCTGATGGAGCTTTATTTATTATTTCATCTGGAACACCCAAATATTTAGAGAGCTCCCTAACTTCTGTTTTAAATAGGTTTCCGATTAATAAAAAATCACTTCCCAAATCGCCGTATTTTGTCCCATATCCCATATATATTTCCGATTTATTTGAAGTTCCTGCCACAAGAAGATTATTTTTATTTGCAAAATAATATAATATACACATTCTTATCCTTGGTTTAAGATTTCCATCAGCCATTTTATCAAATTCTTTTGTTGGAATATATCCCCCTGCACCAAAAGATTTTAAAACATCGGTTATATCAGATACAGTATATTTTATTCCAAGTTGATTTGCTAAAAGCTCAGCATGTTCTTTATCCTGTGTATTTGAGTTCTTTTCGGGCATTATTACTCCCAATACATTATCCTTTCCTAATGCCTTTACACATATCGTAGCCACAAGTGAGCTATCAATACCACCACTTAAACCTAAAACTACACCTTTTGCATTAGCTTCCCCTACTTTTGACAGTACAAAATTTGTTAATTTATTTGTTAATTCTTCGCAGTTCATTGTTCCACCTATATTAATATGATACTATGATAATATAATAATATATAATATATTTAATACGCAGTTAGAATATATAATTAACATTAAATAAATATTTTTGTGTGTAATTATGGAAAAAATGGAAAATATAAAGAATAATAAAATAAACGAAATAAAAGACATTGAAAATTTACGCCTAACTTCTGGAAAAATAATAAATAAAAATGTTCATCAAATTGGCATAATTGCATTAGGTTCATATTTGGAAAATCATGGCACAGTTCTTCCAATTGATACGGATATAAAAATAGCCTCATATATTGCCTTAAATGTAGCAATACAAACAGGGGCAAAGTTTTTAGGCTGTGTGCTACCCTCTACGGAGTACGAATATGTTAAACATGGAATACATAACACACCAAATGAAGTAGTTGAATATATTGACTTTTTAGTGGAACAAGGTAAAAAAATAGGCATAAATAAATTTCTAATAATAAATTGTCATGGTGGGAATACCCTAATAAATGAATTAATAGAGGAGCTCCCATATAAATCAGATATTAAATTAAAAATAAAAAATATAACGAGTACCCATGCATCAACAGAAGAACTATCCGTTGGATATGTTATAGGAATAGCCGATAAAAGCAAATTAAAAGAACATAATCCAAAAGATTATCCTGAAATAGCAATGATAGGACTAACAGAAGCTAGGAAAAATAATAAATATATTGATAATGAAGCTAAAATAGCCGAAAAAAAAGGTATAACTATTAATGAGGATTTGGGAAATAAAATATTAAAAAACGCAATTAACGAATGTATTTTAGAGGTAGAATTATTACTAAATAATAAATAAAATTTTATATCTTATCAATACTATCAAAATCTATCAATTACTATCAAATTGATAGTTAATAATATATACTATCAAAATCTATCAATTACTATCAAATTGATAGATGGTGAATATTATGAAACTTCCAGAAGTTTTAGAATATACAAAGGAGGACGAAAAAAAAGCATTATATTATTATAACGATGAAATTATAGGGTATATTAAAAAATACAATATTATAGAATATATTCATTGGGACAACTTAAAATATAAAAAGGGACTGCCCATTGAACCGAAATATCTTTGGATTTTATTAAATATGGATAGAAAAATACATTTTAAAGAGTTAAATTTCCATAATTGGACTTTTAAATATTATATAAATGGTAAAATTCAGCAATTTTTAGGGGCGTTTGATAGATTAAAAAATATAGAATTTTCCAAGAAAATAAACGATTTAATTAATGATAAATACAAAATAAATGCAATAATTGAGGAATCCATAGCATCAAGTCAAATTGAAGGGGCAAAAACAACCACAAAAATGGCAAAAGAAGTTATAAAAAGCGGTAAAAAGCCCAAAAATAATGACGAAATTATGGTATATAATAACCATGTGGCTATGAAATATATTACAAATGAATTAAAAAATAAAGATTTCACAATTGATGAAATTTTAAAAATACATGATTTAATTTCAAAAGATTTAATTGAAAATAAATATGTGGGAGAATTTAGAACTATCGATGATGTAATTGTTAAAGACATAAAAACTAACAAAACATTACATATTCCCCCAAATCATGAATTAATTGAACCTTTAATAAATGAACTATGTAATTTTGCAAACAATAAAGAGGATAGCACACATCCAATAATTAAAGGAATAATCATCCACTTTTTGATTGGCTATATTCACCCATTTGTTGATGGGAATGGTAGAACTGCAAGGGCTTTATTTTATTGGTATATGCTGAATAGTAGATATACGATTTTTGAATATTTGAAAGTTTCAGAGTTTATAAATAAATCAAAAGGGAAATATAAAAATTCATATTTATATGTGGAATCCCATAAATGCGATGAATATGAGGGCGATTTAACTTACTTTATTGGTTATATATTGGATTGTATTGAAAAATCCATAAATAAATTTAATGAGGAACTTAAAGTATTAGAAAACGAATTAAAACATAATAACATATATAATAATTTATTGAATGATTTAAAGAATAATAATTTAAATCTACGACAATTAGGTATTTTAGAGGAAATAATTAAAAATCCTAAAAAGAAATTTACTATAAAATATATTGTAAATAGCTATGGTGTAGCATATGCCACGGCAAGAAATGATTTAAATATTTTTGCAGAATTTGGGATACTACAAAAGAAAAAAGCGGGAAAAGAATTTATATATGTCCCAAATATTGATTTTTGATATTTTAAGTTAAAAAAATGTTATATATTAAAAGTATGTGTTAAAAAGGAGCTCCTGCCCCGACATAAAAAAATAATATGGATTGGAGCATAAATAGCTCGTTTATCCTCTGGACTCCTTAGCTTTTGGTCTTAATTTTGTGTATCCACATTTTCTACATTTTGTAGCTTTCCATGGATTTCTTGCCGTGCATCTTAAACATATTTTTTTATGAAACACTCTGTTCATAGCTTCTTCAAATGCCATATTCTCACCAAATTATCATTTATTCGTTTTTTAGGTTTTATTATCAATTGCTACTTTTCCCTATTATCTCTTATTCTTTTTATATCTTTTGGAATTATCTTCAATATATTTGTTTTGAATTTCAATAATTTCCGCGGAGCTCCTGCCCCGATATTTTTCAAGCAATTCTTCATTAAGGTCAATGAATGTATCTGCCCATTTGAAACCATCTAATAAAGAGAGGGCATCATTTTTATAGTTTGCGATATATAGTGTAGCAATAAATGCTTCCAAAGTTGTTAATTTACAGGGTTTTCCATAATTTACAGGATTTCCCGCAATTAAAAGAGGCAAACTTCTTTGATTTTTTGCATTAGTTATACTGAATACTTTTTCAGCCTGTTTCCATGAGCAGTCAAGAGCCATTATTCCGTATTTTTTAATTATGTCCCTGTCATCAACAGAAACAGTAGTTTCAGCATAAGGATTTAATAACAAACTATTTCTAGGAAGTTTGTATGTGTTTTTTATGATTTTTGCATATCCAAGCTTACCCATTTTTAATGCTGTGCATCTTTTCGGGTCGCACTGGTTAGCATGGTATATATATAAGTTCATAAAAATAGCACCAAATATAAAATATAATATTAATATTACCATATATGGAATTATAATATATAAGTAAGTAGGATAATATAATATATAAATATATAAGATATTTAAGATATATGCATGATTTAAGCATAAATATACATCGTTGTAGGTTAAATTATGAATAATAACAATAAAATAGGATTTTTACTATCAAAAGAATTTGATGAATCTAAAAATTTTCTAAAAGAAAATTTTTACGATGGTAAAACTTATGAAATAAGTTTGACATTACCAAAACATGAATTAACTTCCTTATTAAATACAAGCGGAAAATACCCCATAACCACAAAAAACAATTATGTTATTGTTGATGGGCTAAATGAAAAAGAAGGAGCAAATATAATAGATAAAGGGGCATATATAAATGAATGTCATCTAATATTATTCGGAGCTCCGTCGTTAAATGAATTATATGAAAAATTAAATAATTTTGATTTTCGTTCTGCATACCCCATACTACCAGAACATAGTTTTGCAGTTAGAACGCTAAAAATTATACAAAATAATAATATTGACAGTGGCATAACTTCAATGGACATAGAACGAAAAGTAGGGGCAATTATTAAAAATAAAACTAATTCACCAGTTAATTTAAAAAATCCCGATAAAACCATAAAAATAATAATATTGGATAACATAATTTATTTTGCAATATTAATAAATGAAAGAAATAAAGAATATTATTTAAAAAATAGACCGCATTTAAGGGCATATTTCCACCCCGGTTGCATACTTCCAAAATTGGCAAGGTGCATGGTCAATATGGCACAGTTAAAAGAAGGAGATATAATTTTAGACCCCTTTTGTGGAACTGGTGGCTTTTTAATAGAGGGAGGATTAATTGGCTGTAAATTAATTGGTAGCGACATAGATAATAGAATGGTTCAAGGTGCCTTATTGAATTTAAAAACCTATGAATTGGATAACAATGTAATATCAATTAAACAGTGGGACGCCTTAGATGCTAAAAACTATTTAAAATCATTAAATATTGAAAAAGTAGATACTATAATTACGGACCCTCCTTATGGTATGTCCACAGCTAAAAAGGGAGACATTGAACATATTTTAAATAATTTAAAAGAATGTTTAAAAGATGGAGGATATTTGATATTTGCATCGCCAACGATATTAAATTTGGAGGATTTGGAGTTAGAGGGATTATATTCCATATACATACATAAAAGTTTAACAAGATATATCCACATATACAAAAAATAATAAAATATATTTTTTATAAAAAATATTCTTTTTTTAAAATTTCTACAAATTTATTGATTGTCTTATCAATGCCGTTTTTCTGTCTTTGAATTATATTTTTTTTAGATATTAAATCCCCCTCAATATCTGTTGTAAATAAATATTCATTTTTATCCGATATTATACAAATGCCCCCTCTCCCAACTCCTGCGGTGGTGGCTATTGCAATATTACAGTTTAACGAGTTTTTAAGACCTTTTGCCAATATATGAGCTACCTTTAAATCGTTCTTTTCCGTGTATGCCTTTGAATAACTATATTCATAATCACATTTAGGTAGGGGAGCTCCTAAATTTAAAAGTTTTTCAGCCCCTTCAATAGATGGAATAAATGAGGAGGAGATTATTTTTACATTTCCATTAATAATATTATAATATCTGTGGTTTTTGCATTCCTCATATCCAGAGGCTATTTTATGTATTGTAGTTCCTATTTTTCCAAGTGTGAAGCATTCTGCTGTGGCTACTGTTATCATTTTATCATTATTTTAATTTTGCCTTATCCAGTGCATTATGAACTATGGTTATACAATGATTTGCATGGAGCTCCAAGGGAGATAATGATACTTTTAGAGCTCCGATATCTTCTAAAAATTTCTCATCCTCTTCCCCTATTCCTATGTGGTCCCCTAAAATAAATACTATATTTTTATTTTCCGCATTATTTTCCTTATTAAATATATTTTCAATATCTTCCCCATCTTTATGTAAATAATATATTTCTTTTCCTTCGTTCTTTTTTTCTAAAATTATGTCCTTAAATTCTTTTTTTGCTATGTATATTCCGCTGGTGCTTTCTTTCCATAGTTGCATTGGGCTTTTATCCAGTGCTTTTTTTATAAATAGTGCTATACTTCGCTCGTCTGGGCTCACCCGTTTTAATTCTGAACCTACAAATTTTATGGCTACTGGTGGGTTGGGAGCTCCGTAATGAACAGAATAAAATATAGTATCTCTCCTTAAATCATGGGATAAAAAAAAGGCACTACTTACACATCTACATACTAAATCCATTCTACCGGAGCTCCCTGGCAAATCTTTTAAATTTATCTCTCCGTTGGTAATTGATTTATTTGCCTTAAATATAAATTCTATCATCGTTTCACCTGTTATATTTTAACTCTAATTTTACCGTCGCCTCGAATATATGGGCCATAAACCCGAAGGTTTTATTTAATCAAATTTAAATTTTGCTATTATATATTAATATCGATACCACAGGGAGCTCCCTTTGCAACACAAATATCACTAAAAAATAAAAAAATAAAATATAATTTAAAAACAAAAACAAATTATTCATTTAAATTCAATACATCAAAAGTATTGTATATTTTTCCATCTTTTTTGTCTGCTATATATTTTACAGCTAAAACCACTCCACTTACAAATGCCTGTCTGCTACTTGCCTTATGTGTGAGCTCCAACCTTTCTCCATCTCCTGCAAATATAACGGTGTGGTCTCCAACAACATCTCCGCCCCTAAGAGCATGAATGCATATTTCTTCTTTTGTTCTTTCTCCAACTAATCCCTCTCTACCATATATTGCCTTTGAGTCTCTGTTTAAATTATTTTGTATTATTTCCAATGCCCTTAATGCCGTTCCACTTGGTGCATCTTTCTTAAATTTATGGTGCATCTCCACTATCTCAATATCATAATCTCCTATTTTTTGAGCCAATAATTCCAATGTTTTAAAGAATATATTTACTCCAATGGCATAATTTTGGGAGATAACTGCTCCAATATTGTTTTTATTTATTATCTCTTCCATTTCTTCCATTTGCTCATTTGTAAATCCTGTTGTCCCAACAACTAAATTTACATTGTTTTCCGAGGCTATTTTTACAGTATTTACACAGGGTGCAGGAGCTGTAAAATCTACCAATACATCTGGCCTGGTTTCTTTTATAACTTTTTCAAGGTTATCGGCTGTTTCTAATGGAGCTCCGATATTTCCAATGCCGATTAATTCCCCAATGTCAATACCTTTTTTAGGGTGGTTCGGCACATCTATTGCCCCAACAACTTTATAATCTTCTTTATTTTCGCATAGTGTTTTTATTATGGAGCTCCCCATTCTTCCAAGAGCTCCTGTGACCATTACTTTAATCATTTTTTCACCATATTATTTTTTAATTTTCTTTTTAACTTCTTTTCTTTAATGTATGGTATTTTATATATGTTATTACACTCAAAGCATAAAATATTTACGCAACAATTTTTACTATTAATCCTTATAGCTGAATTTGTTCCATATATCAACAATGACCCGCAATTTTTACATATTCTTCTTTTCCATTTTTTAGGAAATGGTATTCTCATTTTCATTGCAAGTTTTTTACTTAATTGAATGTATTTTTTTACCCTATCCTTATTGCCTTTTTTAAATTCCTGATCCGCAAGATTCATTAAAATATCAATTCTTTCTAAAACTATGTTTTTTGCCTTTGCAATGTCTTTTTTTCTTCTCATTATTTCACAGGGTGATTTTAAAAGTTATTTTGTAAATAGTACTATATTATATGGTAATGTGTAATTGTATAAGTTTTTTGATAGTCTTGATAATATTTTTAGGATTTTGTAAGTATTATTATCGCAGAGTAGGTGATTTTTCTGTGTTAAATATATATCACCAATTATATATAATAGATTTATATTAATATATTATTATCTTTAATATTTATGGCCCATATATAAAGTATTTATGGAAGGGGGTTTTCTCGTCAACTTTTGATAAAATATAATGTTAATAAATGAGGTTAATAAATACATTTAATAATGAATATTAAATCAAACAATGTAAATAAAGGTGATTGTATGTATCCGGCAACTGTTGTAAGGGATTTAATGATAAGGGGAATATATGAAGTAAAATTAAACGACACCATTGAGGATGTTGTTAAAGTTATGGGTAAAAACGGCATATCTTCGGTAGTAGTTTCAGACGATAATAACACATACTGGGGAATAATAACTGAAATGGACATATTAAAACATTATAGTGAAAATTTGGAGAAATTAAAGGCAGAGGATATAATGGCCACCAAAATTATTCATATCAGCCCAATAGCTCCACTTGAAAAAGCTGCACAGATTATGGCAGAAAAAAAGATACATCATTTATATGTGGTTTCGGAGCTCCGGGAAGATAAAATCATAGGGACAATAAGTGCAGGCGACATTATAAAAATGATGCATGAATCATTGGAATAATTTATTAATTTATTGTATTTTTTTTATTAATTCATATTTGCAGGGGGTGATATTTATGAAGCATAATAATAATAATAACTCAAATACTATAATAGACGCCCACAAAAAAATAAAAAATATGGAAATAAGGGGGGCGGGAAGGATCGGGAGAGCCGTAGCAAGTGCTTTAAAAGAATATTCTTTAACAATTCAAAATATAGAGAATAACGAATTTAAAGAAAAAATGATTGAAGCAGGAGACATATTAAAATCAGCACGACCAACTGCGGTATCCCTCCCAAATGCTGTAAATTATGTGTTAAGTGGATTAAATACCAATAATCCAAAGGAAAACATAATATTGAATGCCGAAGAATTTATAAAATCCTCCTCAGAAGCTACTTCAAAAATTGGAAAAATTGGCTCCAACAGAATAAAAGATGGATGGACAATATTAACTCATTGTAATTCGGAAGCCGCAATTAGTGTAATAAAAACAGCACATAACAGCGGGAAAAATATAAAAGTTATATGCACAGAGACACGACCAAGAAACCAAGGATATTTAACAGCAAAGGCGTTGGCGGACGAAGGTATTGACACCACATTAATAGTGGATAGTGCTGTAAGATACCACATTAAAGATGTGGATATTGTGGTGGTGGGTGCCGATGCCATAACCTCAAATGGTTGCCTTGTAAATAAAATAGGGAGCTCCCAAATAGCTTTAATGGCATATGAAAGAAAAATACCATTTTTAACAGCCGCAGAAACTTATAAATTTCACCCTAAAACAATAATCGGGGAAACAATAGAGATTGAGGAAAGGGCAGTTGGTGAAATACATGAATTTGAGGAAAAATATAAAGATAAAATAAAATTAAGAAATCCAGCTTTTGACATTACTCCTTCTCAATATATTGACGGAATAATAACAGAAATAGGAATTATTCCGCCACAGGGAGCTTGGCATATAATAGAAAAATATTTTGGAAATGTATTTAAGGAAACACTTTAATATTAAAATGATAATTAATATAATTAAAAAATATCCATATGAACTACGGTGAAATTGTGAGTAAAGTTAAAGATATAAATTTAGCTCCTGAGGGAGATTTAAAAATGGAATGGGCTAAAAACTATATGCCTGTATTAAATTCCATAAGGGAAGAATATTCAGCAGACAAACCATTCGAAGGCATCACAATAGGAATGGCACTTCATTTGGAGGCAAAAACTGCAATACTTGCCGAAACTCTAATGAATGGAGGGGCAAAAATTGTAATTACTGGCTGTAATCCATTATCTACACAAGACGATGTTGCTGCAAATTGTGTAAAAAAAGGAATGGAAGTTTATGCTTGGAGAGGAGAAACTGACGAAGAATATTATGAAAATTTAAATAAAGTTCTTGATGCCAAACCTGACATTGTAATTGATGATGGTGCAGATTTAATATTTTTACTTCACACTCAAAGACAGGAGCTCCTTGATAGCATCATGGGAGGTTGTGAGGAAACCACCACAGGAATAATAAGATTAAAAGCTATGGCAGACGAAGGGGCTTTAAAATTCCCTGTTGTAAATGTAAATGATGCCTACACAAAACATTTATTTGACAATAGATATGGAACAGGCCAAAGTGCTATTGATGGAATATTGAGAACAACAAATTTACTTATTGCCGGCAAAAATGTTGTAGTAGGAGGCTACGGCTGGTGCGGTAAAGGAGTAGCTATGAGAGCCGCAGGAATGGGGGCAAGTGTGATAATTACGGAAGTAGATGCCATTAGAGCATTAGAAGCTAAAATGGATGGATTTAGAGTAATGACAATGAACGAAGCTTCAAAAATCGGAGATATATTTATAACTACAACAGGATGTAAAAATATTATCGGAGCTCCACACTTTTTGGTAATGAAAGATGGTGCAGTTCTTGCAAATGCTGGACATTTCGACAATGAAATAAACAAAGAAGAATTGAGTTCATTGGCAAAATCAGTTAAAACAGTTAGATACAATATTGAAGAATATGATTTAGGAAATAAAAAAATATATCTTCTTGGAGAAGGTAGGCTGGTAAATCTCGCCTGTGGAGATGGACACCCATGCGAAGTAATGGACATGAGCTTTGCGAATCAGGCACTTAGTGCAAAATTCATATTAGAAAATAATGGAAAACTTGAAAATAATGTATATGAAATACCTTATGAACAAGATTTAAGAATAGCTTCATTAAAATTAAAGTCAATGGATGTTGAAATAGATGAATTATCCCCAGAACAGAGAAAATATTTAGCTGACTGGAAAGAAGGAACTTAATTAAAATAATATTTCTTTTTATTTCTATTTTTTTAATGTTTCCCTCCTTGTTTTAATCTCAAAATCAAAGGATTTTTTCTGATTTCTTCGCTTTGCTCAGAAATGGATGTGTCTTTTAGATGACGATTATAGTATTATCCAGGAGGAGCTCCTATACTACTCGCTATGCTCGTAAGACATAGAACAAAAAATTAAAAATATTAATATGAGATATTAAAAAAATAATAAAATAATTTAAATCAATAAATTAACTCCTTCCATAACTGCCTCAACCGATGCCCTAATTATATCACTTTGAGATTTTTTAACCTCTACAACTTCATTTCCTCTTCTCAATTTAACAACCACTTCAACTAGTGCATCTGTCCCCTTACCTATGGATGAAACTTGATAATCTATTAATGAAATATCTGCAAATCCACTTAAAGCCTTTCTAAGTGCATTTATGGAGGCGTCAACAGGTCCAACCCCGTAGGCTGTTTCAATTATTGATTTATGTTTATTATCTTCGTCGGCAAAGTCCAATTTAATTGACGCCAATGGAGTTATTTTATTTCCAGATACTACTGTTAATTCATTTAATATAATTTTTTCGTCAATCTTATGCCCCTTAACTTCATTAATTACAGTTTTTAAATCGATATCTGAAATATATTTCCCCAAATCTCCAAGATTTTTAATTTTAGAATATACTTCCTCAAATTCCTCATTATTTAATGATACTTCCATTAAATTAAGCTTATATTTTAACGCCGATTTTCCACTGTGTTTTCCCAATATAATTCTTCTTTTATTCCCGACTTCTTCGGGAGATAATGGTTCGTAGGTGCTGGTGTGCTTCATAAGTCCATCTACATGTATTCCTGCTTCGTGGGCAAAAGCATTATCTCCAACAAGGGATTTATTTGGGGAAACAGGTAATTTCATTAACCTTGAAACAACTCTGGAAGTTTCATATAATTTTTCTGTGATTATTTTTGTTTTTTCGTTGTATAAATTATGTAAAGCCATTACAACCTCTTCAAGTGAAGAATTACCTGCCCTTTCCCCTATTCCATTAATTGTTAGATGACACTGCTTAGCTCCCCCCCTTATGGCACATAAAGTATTTGCCGTAGCCATTCCAAAATCATTATGACAATGTGCTGAAATTGGTATATTTATGCTGTTGCTTAATGTTTTAAATAATTCTATTGATTTCTCGGGTGTTAATATTCCAACAGTATCGCAAACGCATGCCCTATCTGCTCCAATCTCTGCACCCTTTGAAAATAACTCTATTAAGAAGTTTATATCACTTCTTGTGGCATCTTCTGCTGACAATTCCACAATTAAACCGTGGTCTTTACCATATTGCACAGCCTCCAATGCCGATTGCAATGTTTCTTCGCTGGTTTTTTTCAATTTATATTTCATGTGGAGCTCCGAGGTTGGAACCACTAAATGAACACTATCCACATCACATTCAAGGGCATGGTCTATGTCTATCGGTAGAGCTCTAACAAATGAACATATTTCAGCATTTAAATTTTGCTGAGATATTAATTTTATGCCTTCTCTCTCTCCTTTTGAGGTTATGGCACTACCTGCTTCTATTATATCAACATTTAATTCATCTAATTTTAAAGCTATTTCAAGCTTCTCCGATGGTGTTAATGAAACCCCTGGCGTCTGTTCTCCGTCTCTTAATGTTGTATCCAATATTTTTATCATATAATCAACCCAATTGTGATAATATTTATAATCTATAATTTACATTTACAAGTTATAATTTATAATTTATATGAGAGTATAATAAAAACATATTTATACTTATAATAATTATTACTATTGATTTAAAAAGATATTTAATATTTTATTATTTTAGTATTAATATTTTCCTTATTTATTATTTTTTTATATGGTATGTTAATTCATTGCATATACTAAATTTATTAGATTATATCTAATTAATACTAATTCGGTGTATTATTATGATTACAGTTATGAAATTCGGCGGAACCTCAGTAGGAGACGGACAGAGAATAAGAAATGTTGCAAAAATAATAGTGGATAAATCAAATAAAGAAAATACTGATATTGTCGTAGTTACCTCGGCAATGTCTCAAATAACAAACGCACTTGTAAATATGTCAAAACAGGCCCTTAATGTTAGGGATATTGCTAAAATAAACAATTTTGTTGAAGAATTAAAGGAGAAACATGCAATTGCAATAGACGAAGCAGTGAAAAACGACGACATAAGAACAGAAGTAAGGCATGTAATAAACAGCTCCATTGATGAGTTGGGAAAAGTATTGGTTGGTGTTTCATATTTGGGTGAATTAACCCCGAAATCAAAAGATTATATTCTTTCATTTGGAGAAAGATTATCTGCACCAATATTAAGCGGAGCAGTACGAGATTTGGGAAAAAATTCATTATTTTTATTAGGTGGTGAAGCTGGACTTATTACTGATGAAAATTATGGCTGTGCAAGACCCATAAAAATAAAAATTAAAGAAAAAGTAAATCCAC
The DNA here is from genome assembly GCF_000017185.1 of Methanococcus aeolicus Nankai-3. Taxonomy (NCBI): domain Archaea; kingdom Methanobacteriati; phylum Methanobacteriota; class Methanococci; order Methanococcales; family Methanococcaceae; genus Methanococcus; species Methanococcus aeolicus. Next base: position 693,673 of record NC_009635.1, read on the forward strand.
TATTGGAAGAAAATATAATCCCAATAATTACAGGATTTGTAGCAGGGACAGAAAACGGAGACATTACTACATTTGGAAGGGGCGGAAGCGATTATTCGGCTGCTCTTGTTGGTGCTGGTTTAGATGCCGATACCGTAGAGATATGGACTGATGTGAGCGGCATATTAACATCAGACCCAAGAATTGTTAAAAATGTTAAAAGAATACCAAAAATGTCATATATTGAAGCTATGGAGTTAGCATATTTTGGTGCAAAGGTATTACATCCCCGAACAGTTGAGCCATTAATGGAAAAAAACATACCCCTTAGGATTAAAAATACATTTGAGCCAGAAAATGAGGGAACATTTATTACAAATTGCAAAGAATTAAGCAATAGTGTAATGAAAGCCGTATCTGCAATAAGAGATGTATTTTTAATAAATATCTTTGGAGCTGGTATGGTAGGAGTTAGTGGAACAGCTGCAAGAATATTTTCAGCACTTGGAAGGGCCGATGCAAATGTATTATTAATTACACAGGGTTCTTCTGAAACTAATGTTTCTGTGGTAATATATGGTGATGAAGTTGATGCCAACAATTGTATGAAGGAGCTCCGGAAAGAATTTAAAAATAGCAATCTTGTAAAGGACATTAGTATAGATGAAAATGTTGCTGTAATTTCTGCGGTTGGTGTAGGTATGAAAGGCAGCAAAGGTATTGCAGGAAAATTATTTGGAGCTGTGGCAGAAAGTGGGGCAAATATAAAAATGATAGCCCAGGGTTCTTCCGAAGTAAATATATCATTTGTAATTGGAGAAGAAGAGCTTGAAAATTGTTTAAGAATATTGCATGGTAGATTTATAGAAAATGCAGAAAATTAAAAAACGAGGGAGCTCCCACAACGAAAAACCATGGAGCTCCCAAATACATATTAAAAATTTTATTTTTAATTCTTTTTTAAAATATTAAATATAAAAATAGTTAAAAAAATATTAATTAAATTATTCTTCCAATATAACCTTTTCTTTATGTTTTGGATTGGTTTTTTCCTTATCTGATTCAATCTGTTTTTTAACTGATTCCAAAGCATCTTTTAATACTTCAATGAAATCCCATCTTTGTTTTTCAGATATAAGTTGAATATCTTCTCCCTCCACCCCTATTCTTTTTAATGTTGCCTGTTTTCCTTTTGCAAAATATAATTTTTTAGGAGTTTTTACATAGGCCTTAACTGTATAGTTTGGAACTCCTCCTTTGTCATGTTCTTTTTTAACTACAACTTTTATCCAGTGGAGATGTTTGGAGTATTTTGCAATTTTTTGAACTTCTGTCACCAACATTCTTTCTGTAAGTTCTTTCATATACTCATCAAAATCACCGTGGAGCTCCACCTCTACAACTGATTCTTTTCTTAGGCTTTGGAGATATTTCATTATGTCCAATCTTGTAATCATTCCCCTTAATGTTCCATTTTTAAGAACTGGAATTCCTCTTATATCGTGATGTTCCATTAATTTTGCCGCATCAGTCACAGAATCATCTACATTACAGGATATTAAAGGAGAATTCATAATTATTGACACAGGTTGGGCCATTCTTGGAACTTTATCTCCTGCCATATCTCCAACAGTCATTTTTTTCTTTGGTTTATATATTTTATAAAGTATATCTTCTTCTGTAATCATTCCTGTTGGTTCTGCATCTTTATCAAGAATTACAAGCCTACTTATATCATATTTCCTCATTAGGCTTCTTGCCTTTCCTATGCTCTCATTGTAATCAATTGTTATAGGACTTTTTGACATTAATTTATTTACTTTAACATCTTCCAACAATTCAGAAGTTGCAACTCTTTTCATTATGTCGTGGTCCGTAATAATTCCCACTAATTTTCCTTCATCATCTACAAGAGGGGCAGCTCTTTGTCCGCTGGACAATACCTCACAAACAGCATCCATAAAAGGAGTATTTTGGTTTATGCAATGTGGTTTAAACATTAAACTACTTATTTTTTCATCTAATGATGTGGCAAGAAGTAAATCATGCATTATAACCATATTTATATTATTTTCATCATCTAGGACAATTAAATTGTGAAAATTATTTTTATCCATTATCCCTATTGCTTTTGATATTGGGGTTTCTGGTGTTATTGTGTGTACATCTTTTGTAGCTACTTCTATTACTGGTTCATTTAGCATATCCCTCACCTCGATAATTAAAACTATTAAACCCTATGCTCTTGTTTATGATATTATTAACAGATAATGATATTATTATAATATTATATAATAATTACTATTTATTTCTATTTATTTATCATTGATTTAAACATATTTAATCCATCATCTGAACCAAGGAGCTCCTCACTTGCCCTCTCAGGATGAGGCATTAATAAAACACAATTTCCTTTTTCGTTGCATACTCCTGCAATATTATCAACAGAACCATTTGGATTGGCCTCCTCTGTGATATTTCCATGTTCATCACAGTATTTAAATACAATCATGTTTTTTTCATACATTTTTTGAAGGGTTTCTTCATCTGCATAAAATCTACCTTCTGCATGTGCCACAGGTATTTTTAAAACATCTCCAACATTGTAGTATTTTGTGAATGGTGTGTTGTTATTTTCAACTCTGATATATACCCATTTACAAATAAATCTTGCACTTTCATTATTTGTAAGAGTTCCGTAGGAAAATCCAGCTTCTAAACCTATTTGAGCTCCATTGCAAATACCCAATACTGGTTTTCCGTCATCTACCATTTTTTTCAGAGCTCCCACAATAGGAGTTTTTGAGCTTATTGCTCCAGCTCTTAAATAATCGCCGTAGGAAAATCCTCCGGGAATAACTGCACCGGCATAATTATCTATATTTTTTTCGGAAAACCATATTAAATGGGGAGCTCCCCCTGCTAATTTTATAGCATGACATACATCATTATCACAATTTGTTCCTAAAAATTTTGCAACTGCAATGTCCATATTATCACATTTGTATATTGATTTGATTTTATTTTTTTAATAATATTTATTATTCTTCCCTTGTTAATTCAGAAGAAAGCACTTTTAAAAATTCTTTTGTTAATATTTGAACTTTTTCAGTTCTATCTGCAACTTCTAATATTTTCTGTCTTACTCTCTCTCCGTCGCAATTTTCAACATCTCTCGCTTTTATGGTTTTTCTTTTATCTTTTGCAGCATTTTCTTCTGCAAGTCTTGTAGTTGTGACTATGTATTCTTGTAATATTTCTACAATTTTTACAACTGATTCAGCTGAAACATTCATATCTGTATTTTGTTTCATTATTCTTTTAACTGTTCCTTTGGGTATCATGTTATGGCCTCTCGTTATGTATTAATAATACTATATCATATGTATTGCAATTTATATATACTTTATTGTATTAGCTGGAGTTTTCAACGATTTTATAATAAAATAGCAAAAATAAAAAATAAAAAATAAAAAAATAGAAATATTATATAAAAATAAAAAATATGATAGTCATTTGTTATTTCAATACTGCCCCTTCATTTGCCGAAGATACTAATTTAGCATATCTTGATATATATCCTTTTTTAACTTTTATTTCTGGTTTTTTCCAATTAGCTAATCTTTCTTTTATCTCTTCTTCGCTTATTTTTAAGTTTATTTCTTTTGCCATCATATCAATAGCAATTATATCTCCTTCTTCAATTATGGCTATTGGACCTCCTGCCATTGCCTCTGGTGAGATATGTCCAATACATGGACCTCTACTTCCCCCACTAAATCTACCATCTGTAATAAGTGCAACAGAGTCATCTAATCCCATACCACAAATAGCAGAAGTTGGAGACAACATTTCTCTCATTCCCGGACCTCCTGCTGGACCTTCATATCTTATTACAACAACATCTCCTTCTTTAATGTCCCCCCCAAGTATTGCGTCAATGGTTTCCTCCTCTGAATTAAATACCCGTGCAGGCCCCTCGTGTTTATACATCTTTGGATTTACAGCACTAATTTTTACAACACAGCCATCAGGTGCTATATTTCCTTTTAATATCCTTAATCCTGCGGTCTCATGCACTGGTTTATCCACTGGTCTAATTATATTATAATCAATGTATTTTACCTCATTTATTATCTCTTTAATAGATTTACCGCTTACAGTGTTAGCATCCCTTATTTTTTGCTCCAATATTTTTAAAACAGCTGGAATACCTCCTGCCCTATGCAAATCGCTTATAAAGTGGTCTCCCCCCGGCCTTAATGAAGCAATATGTGGCACCTCGTCGCATAACCTATCAAAATCGTCAAGAGTTATAAACTCTGGTGCTATTTCATAAGCCAAAGCTGGAATATGAAGTGTTGTATTTGAAGAACCTCCCAAAGCCAAATCAACCAATATTGCATTTTCAAATGATTCCTTTGTTAATAAATCTGTTGGTTTTATATCTTCTTTTACCAAATCAACTATTTTCATACCGCTTCTTTTTGCAATTCTCACCTTTTCGGCATCTGTTGCATGTGTAGTAGCACACATAGGAAGGGATAAACCAAGTGTTTCGGTTAAACAGGCCATACTATTTGCCGTAAATAATCCAGCACAGCTACCAGCTCCCGGACAGGCACAGGTTTCAATTTCCATTAATTCCTCTTTTGTAATTTTTCCAACATTATATTCTCCAACTCCTTCAAACACACTTATAAGGTCATACTTTTTACCGTGGAGCTCCCCAGGTTGCATAGGTCCGCCAGTTATTACTATGAATGGAATATTTAATCTTAGAGCCCCCATAATCATACCAGGAACAATTTTATCACAGGACGGAATAAGCACCAATCCATCAAATCCATGAGCTTTCGCCATACTTTCTACTGTATCAGCTATTATCTCTCTTGATGGTAATGAATATCTCATTCCCTCATGTCCCATAGCTATACCATCACATACGGCCATAGTGTTAAATTCAAAAGGTGTTCCGCCGTTTGCATAAACTCCCTTTTTTGCAGCTTCTGCCAATGTATTTAAATGAATATGCCCGGGAACTACTTCTGTAAAGCTATTTACTATACCTATGAATGGTTTTTCTATTTCTTCGTCCGTATATCCGCATGCCTTTAATAAACTTCTGTTTGGAGCTCTGGAAACTCCCTTCTTTAAGTTATCACTTATCATATTATCACCATATAAAAAAAATGAAATATAAAAAATTAAAAATGTATATACTATATAAAAGCTAATTAATAATATTAAAATATTTTTATAAAATTCTTTGGTTTGGGAGCTCCGTGTAATTCAACATTTATTAAATATTTAACGATGTCCCCAAAATAAAAAAAATACGATAATCAAGATTATCGTTTTAATATATTTTTTAAATATTATTTCCCTGTTCAACAATTTCTTTAATGTTATCTACAACATAACGCACTTGTTCCCACGATAAACCATAAACACTCATTTTTATTTCTTTTGTAGTTCCTCTTTTTATGCCTCCAATTCCCCTCTTTTTCAATTCCTCGTAAAAGAAATAACCTCTTCTTTTATCCTTCTGTGCTATTTCGTCCAATATTGGAGTTTCAAATTTAATTAAATCATGTTGTTTTGGTTTTATGCCCAGTTGATTAAATCCTATTTTTTCTAATTCATCAACTACAAACCGTGTTTTTTTAACTTCATTATCCCAGTTTTTAACTCTCTCGGCAACATGTGAGAAACTTGCCATAAGTGAAATAAGTGGAGCTCCCCTACTGGTGCAACCTAACATTTCAATTTCTTTTACTGGATGGGTTTTTGATGTTCTAAATACTTTATCAGCATATTCTCCCTTTATAGATACCAAACCGCAAGGACTGGCTGAAGCCATGCTTTTATGTCCAGATATTGCCAAAAAGTCTGCATTTAGTTTTTTTCCATTTACTGGCAATCTTCCCACAGAATAGGCACAATTTAATAAAAATGGGTATCCTTTTTGTTTTGCTATTTTTCCAACTTTTTCAGCATCTGCAAGATTTCCATAATTTCCATCTACATGAGTTAATAATATTAATCCTATTGGTTTATTTTTATCCTCCAAATTATCAATAACTTCCGCATATTTCTCGGGATTAACTCTAAATGTAGGATAACCATCATGCTCAACTATTTCACTATTTAATTTTGCCCTTTCCAATGCTACAAAAGAAGTATAATGTGCATTTCCATCAAGAACTACGAAATCTCCTTCATTACATACAGAGTGCATAACTATAAATTTACTTTCCCTTGCTCCATGCGTCGGACGAGTAAAATCCATTCCTAAAAATTTGGATACATCATGCAAATATTCGCAAATTGGAGGTGTTTCTACTTTATCCAACCTTCCACCACAGTAATCACATACACTGTATCCATCCCAATATTCATATATTGCTTTTTTTGATTCTACTGGGAGCTCCCCTCCTCTTTGTATTGGATTTAAATCTATTAATTCTCGTCCCATCGTTCGCCTAATATTTTTATATTTGTCAAAATTTATATTTAATTCGTCCATATTAGCACCAATATTTAAGTTGTCATATAAAATATATATAGTCAATCTTCGAACTGTTTCACCCTGTTTATGCAAATAAGACTATATTCTATTAATACGCCTTATTGCACTAATTATTTGGAACAATTAAGGGGCAGTTTTTGAAGATTAACTATAATTTGCAAAATATATATATAATATTAATTTAAGTAGTATATTACTAAAAATTGTACATGTTATTAATATTTATTAATATATTTATATTGTCTTTTTATTTGCAATATTATATTATAATTTAATATATTTACTTATAATTATTATTATTATTATTTAACCATTATTAATTATTATTTAATTTATTATTTAATTTATTTGGTGATTTTATGAACGGAGCAGAGGCTATGATAAAAGCACTTGAAGCTGAAAAAGTCGAAATATTATTTGGTTATCCCGGGGGAGCTCTACTACCATTTTACGATGCACTACATCATAGTGATTTAATACATCTTTTAACACGACATGAACAAGCCGCCGCCCATGCCGCAGACGGATATGCCAGAGCAAGTGGCAAAGTTGGAGTATGTATAGGAACATCTGGACCAGGTGCAACTAATCTTGTTACAGGAGTGGCTACAGCACATTCTGATTCCTCTCCAATGGTGGCATTGACAGGGCAAGTTCCAACAAAATTAATAGGAAATGATGCATTTCAGGAAATAGATGCCCTTGGATTATTTATGCCCATTGTGAAGCATAACTTTCAAATTCAAAAAACTTGTCAAATACCAGAGATTTTCAGAAGTGCTTTTGAAATAGCCCAGACTGGAAGACCTGGACCCGTGCATATCGATTTACCAAAAGATGTTCAAGAATTAGAATTAGATATTGATAAACACCCAATACCGTCAAAAGTAAAATTAATAGGATATAATCCAACCACCATTGGACATCCGCGACAAATAAAAAAAGCAATTAAATTAATCGCTTCTGCTAAAAGACCGATAATTTTAGCAGGTGGTGGAGTACTATTAAGTGGAGCTAATGAAGAATTATTAAAATTAGTGGAATTATTAAACATACCTGTATGTACAACTTTAATGGGTAAAGGTTGTATATCTGAAAATCATCCCCTTGCCCTTGGTATGGTTGGTATGCATGGGACAAAACCAGCTAATTATTGTCTATCTGAAAGTGATGTTTTAATATCCATTGGTTGTAGGTTCTCCGATAGAATTACAGGAGATATAAAAAGTTTTGCTACAAATGCAAAAATTATCCATATTGATATAGACCCCGCCGAAATTGGCAAAAATGTAGCCGTAGATGTGCCAATTGTGGGAGATGCTAAATTAATATTAAAAGAATTAATAAAACAGCTGGATTATATCATCAATAAAGATAGTAAGGAAAATAACGATAAAGAAAATATATCACAATGGATAGAAAATGTTAATTCATTGAAAAAATCCTCAATTCCTGTAATGGATTATGATGATATTCCAATAAAACCACAAAAAATAGTAAAAGAACTTATGGCCGTTATTGACGATTTAAATATTAATAAAAATACCATAATTACAACCGATGTTGGACAAAATCAAATGTGGATGGCCCACTACTTTAAAACCCAAACTCCACGGTCATTCTTATCCTCGGGAGGATTAGGAACTATGGGATTCGGATTCCCCTCTGCAATTGGGGCAAAGGTTGCAAAACCAGATAGCAAAGTAATTTGTATAACTGGTGATGGCGGATTTATGATGAACTGTCAAGAGCTCGGCACAATAGCCGAATACAATATCCCTGTTGTAATTTGTATATTTGACAATAGAACCCTTGGAATGGTTTATCAATGGCAAAATTTATTCTATGGAAAAAGACAATGTAGTGTTAATTTCGGGGGAGCTCCTGATTTTATAAAACTTGCAGAAAGCTACGGTATAAAAGCTAGAAGAATTGAATCACCTAATGAAATAAATGAAGCACTTAAAGAAGCCATAAATTGTGATGAACCTTATTTATTAGATTTCGCAATTGACCCCTCATCAGCTCTTTCAATGGTGCCACCAGGAGCAAAATTAACTAATATAATTGATGCAGTTCAAGAGCATCCAAATGAAAAAATCGTATGTTTCGATGAAATAAAGAGAAGATATATGGAAAATAAAAGAAATAGGAAATAAAATAAAAAATATAATCTAAAATTTAATGGATTAATGGAAATGGCAAAACAAAGACGATAAATAAAATAATTTAATAAATTAAATAGAAATGGGCCAATAGAATAATATATTTTATTTTTTCTATATGGTTTTTCCTATGGTTATATATTATATGATAACCCGTACGGTGATTTTATGAAAAATACTCATATTATTTCGGTTTTAGTATTAAATAAACCGGGAGTTCTTCAAAGGATTTCAGGACTATTCACAAGACGATGGTATAATATATCAAGCATCACGGTTGGAAGCACAGATTCCACCGACATATCCCGAATGACTATTGTAGTAAAAGGAGACGACAAAGTCGTAGAACAAGTCGTAAAACAGTTGAATAAACTTATTGAAGTAATAAAAGTTATAGATTTAGATGAAGAAGAATGTGTTGAAAGGGAGCTCTGCCTCATAAAAATATATGCACCAACAGAAAGTAGTAAGTCCCAAGTAATTCAATATGCCAATATATTTAGGGGCAATATTGTAGATTTAAGTCAAGAATCCCTAACTGTGCAAATAACAGGAGATAAAACTAAAATAAGTGCATTTATTAAGTTGGTTAAACCCATGGGGATAAAAGAAATATCCCGAACTGGTTTAACTGCACTTATGAGAGGTCCGAAAATATTAAAGTCCAATAAAGCATAAATATTAAATATTTATTTTTCTTTCACTATTTTTTAATTATCTGTTATTATACTCTTACAATTTATCATTGGAGGCGATTTTATGAATATAAATAGAATGCATGGTGCAGGCGGACAGGTCATGCAAAATTTAATTAAAGAAACAATTTTGGGAAATTTAGACAATACTTCTGTAAATGGAGGAATAGGATTAAATGATTTAGACGATGGTGCTACCATCCCATTAGGTGACAAAGAAATTGTTTTTACAGTTGATGGGCATACAGTTAGCCCAATATTTTTCCCAGGAGGGAATATTGGAACCCTTGCAACTTGCGGAACAATTAACGATTTATCTGTTATGGGGGCTAAACCATTGGCTTTATCTTTATCAATAATTCTCCCCGAAGGTTTTGAAATAGAAAAACTAGATAAAATCATGAAATCAATAAATAAAAGCTGTAATGAAGCAGGGGTTGCCATAATTACCGGAGATACAAAGGTATCAATGGTAGAGGATATTATAATTTCCTCCGCGGGAATAGGAATTGTGGATAAAGGAAAAGCAATTAGGGATTGCGGAATGAAAGAAGGGGATAAAATCATAGTTTCAGGAAATATCGGAGAGCATGGCATGGCAGTATTATTATCTAGGGAGGGTTTTGAGTTTGATACAGAATTAAAATCAGATGTTGCACCACTTAACGATATTATAGCTTCGGTATTAAATGAAAATATTAGAGTTAATGCAATGAAAGACCCTACAAGAGGAGGATTGGCTGATTCATTAAATGAAATGGTTGAAAAAAGTGGATTAGGCATATATATTAATGAAGAAGATTTGCCAATTAGTGATGAAATCGTAGCTCTATCTGATGCCCTTGGTATTGACCCCCTCACAGTAGCCAACGAGGGAAAAGTTGTGATGGCAGTCCATAAAGACGATGCTGAAAAATGCTTAGAAATATTAAAAAAGCACCCCTTGGGAAAAAATGCAAAAATAATAGGGGAAGTTGTATCAGAACATAAAAAAGTAGTTATGAAAACCATTGTCGGTAAAAGAATTATAGATACTCCTGTTGGTGACCCAATACCCCGAGTATGTTAAATGCCCCAATACATAAAGAATAAATACAATTAAACCCGATATTTATATGACTGGCATACATACACCACATACTACTTAAAGGTGATATTATGAAAAATTTTTTAATAATTACCACTGCGTTATTGTTTTTAACTGTGGGGCAAATCTCGGCACAGGAGATTCAAAACAATAATCCTGATGAATTATTTAATAATATGGGACATTTGGCTGATAAATATGGGGGTTTATTAAATGAAATTTCTTTGCCAATTGCATCAAGTGAAAGAATAAATATGTATATAACTATGAATTCTGGTGAAACTCTAAAAGTTTATGTAATTGTAGAAAATGGAAAATTAACAGCATTTGATAAAGGCGAACTTGAAAATAATACATTGAATATATATACTACTGAACAAACTATTAATAATATATTAAATTCGGATGCTCCTGTTGAAGAATTATTATCTTCAATTAAAAATGAGAATATTAAATTAGAAGGAGTAGGAATATTTAATTATATAAAAATAGAGATATTGAATATGTTGTTTAAATTATTTTAGTATTATTGACAACAGTAAATATTAAATAATTTTTTTTATATTATTTTATCTTTTTTATCTGCATATTTTTTATATCAATATTTGCTTTGAGAAACGAAAAATAAACTGTTTTTGGCTATTCTATAATATGCATATTTTTAATATTAATATATAAAAATAATTTGGTGTTTTTATGATTGGATTTAAATTAACTCCAAAAAATAGGTATAGTGTATCAAAATTATATCCCATAATTGGCGGAAAATTATTTAAAAATTTCAATGAAATAATGGAGCATATAAAAAATGGTAAATTAAATATTTTAATTTATTCATTTACTTCATTACAAAGAGATAAAATAGCAAAAGAAATTGAAATTATTAATAAAATTAAAAAAGAAAAAAAATCAACGCATCCAATTTTAATTGCAGGTGGTCCGCATCCTTCGGGAGCTCCCAACGACACATTAAAAATAGGATTTGATTATGTAATTGTTGGAGAGGGGGAAATAACACTACCAAAGATAATAAGCAAATTAAACCAAAATAAAGAGCTAAACAATAAAATAATCATGGGAGAGCCAATTAATGATTTAGACGAATTTGATAAAATAAATCCAATGACACCAGTAGAAATAACAAGAGGTTGCCCCCATAAATGCGGTTTCTGTCAAACTCCTCAAATATTCGGCAATAAAGTAAGGCATAGAAGTATTGATAATATTTTAAAATCAATTAATCCAAATAGTGATGTTAGACTAATCACCCCCAATGCCTTTTGCTATGGCTCAGAAACTGGAACAAAACCAAATATTGAAAAATTAGAATTGTTATTAAAAAAATTAAGGGAAGGAAAAGGAAAACTATTTTTTGGAACATTTCCATCAGAAGTTAGGCCCGAATTTATTCAAAAAGATACCATTGAGTTAGTTGCCAAATATTGCCATAACAAATATTTACATTTTGGAGCTCAAAGCGGTAGCGATGAAATGTTAAAATTAATAAGGAGGGGGCATACTGTAAATGATGTTTTAAATGGGGTTGATTTATGCAAGGATTATAATTTAATTCCAAAGGTGGATTTTATATTTGGATTTCCCAATGAAAATGAATTTCATAGAAAGGAAAGCATGGAGCTCCTAAATTATATAATAAAAAAAGGCGGAAAAGTTCATGCACATTATTTTATGCCTTTGGTCGGAACGAATTTTGAGGGGAGCTCCCCGACACCACTTGATAAAAAAACATTAAAAACATTAGGGCAATTATCACAAAAAGGGCTTGTTAGTGGTTCGTGGAGTTATCAAAGAGATGTGCAAAATATACAATAATATGACATAGGCATGTGTGTTTTGGGAGCTCCTATCACTATAATATATAGTTATATATTTATTTCTTTTTTATTTATCGTGTTATATGTATTTCTAAATCTCGCAACATCCTATTGGCAGTTTTTTCTTGCGTATAAGTAATAAGATGATTTAAATTAACATGTCCTGTCATTTTTGCGATTAGTTGTGGCGAGGTATTCATTTCAGCAAATTTTGTTATAAATGCATATCGTAATGAGTGAGTGTTGATTCCATAATGATTTCTTAACCATTGATAAATCCTCATTCTTGGTTTTTTTGCATTTTCTAAATCTAATATTACACCCCTTATCAATTCAATATCTTCTTTTTTAACCATTGACGGAAAATACATATCCCTATATGCTATGCTCTTTTTTGTTTTTTCCACTTTTACCGAAACTTCAATTGGTTTATTCCAGTTTATTTTATCTTTATTTTTACATATCCACAATATACCCTCAATTGCCTCTCCTATCCTACAACCATTTCTTAACTGAAATAGGGCAATTATTAAATAAGCTATGCTTTTTATATCTTTTTTATATTTTAACCCTGTTTCCTTGATTCTTTCAATTTCTTCAACAAATAAATTGTATGTTTTATCAAAATCCAACCCTCTATCCCATGTTCCTTTCTTTTTTTTATTGTCCATATTATCACCAATATTTATTGTTATTTTATATTATTATTTGATAATATATAAAAATGTTGCCTTATGAACCATAAGGCAATAGTTGGTAAAAAATTTCTGAACCAAACACCTATTTTTTAGAAAGTAAATTATAATAAAATTACATATAATTATATAACTATATAATTATAAAAACATATTAAAATAAATATTAATATTTATATTAATATATAGAATATATAGAATATATAGAATATATGGAATACAATATTTATAAAATAAAACATAAATAATAAAATAAATATATAAAAAATATAAAAAAAGGTAATTTAATGATAGAATTAAAATTCCACCGCTTTTTAAAATGGGACGAAATAAACGAACTAGTTGAAAAGGCAAAAAATACAATGGTTGTCGTAAAACTGCCAAACAGTATATTCAATAGTCCTAAAATGGAATATAAAATAAATTTTATGAAACAAAATCATATTATTGTTGAAATAGATAATGAAAAAAGAGGAAGAAATAAAAAAATAAACAATGAATTAAAGGAAAAAATATTGGAACTATATAAAGAAGGATATACAATAAATCAAATTGCTGAAATAATGAAGCTCCCAAAATCCACATTATTTACAAATGTTAAACAGGAGATTAACGAAATAAAAACCAACAGTAAAAAAGAGGAGCTCCAAACGATAACCTATCAATATAAAGAATATCTTATTAAAAATGATTTATATAACCCATATATCGAAACTCAATTTATGGAATTAAAGGTTTATGTGGATAACGAGGATATCGAAACCGCATATAATAAATTAAAAGAGATATTACAATATATAAAAACTCAAAGAAAAAATAAAAAATAATTTATAGTATGTTCAGGAATTTTTACACTAAATATTATGTTCTTAATATTTTATAGCATTACAGCAAATACAGCAAGATACGATAGGACACATAGAGAACATACACTTTTCAAACACACCATAATAAAAAGAAAAAAGAAAAAAAGGTGAAATTATTAACACAATAGGCAAATCTTTTAGAATTACGGCATGGGGGGAAAGTCATGGAAAGGCATTAGGTGCTGTCGTAGACGGATGTCCTTCAAATTTACCACTAACAGGGGAGGACATTCAAAAGGAGTTAAACAGAAGAAGGCCAGGATATAGCTTATTTTCCACACCAAGAAAGGAGGGGGACAAGGTAGAAATATTGTCTGGAATTTTTGAGGGAAAAACTACTGGAACTCCCATATCTGCAATAGTATATAATACAAATCAAAAATCAAAAGATTACAGTCATTTGAAAAATACACCAAGACCGGGACATGCTGATTTATCGTATAAATTAAAATATGGAAATTATGATTATAGGGGAGGGGGTAGAAGTAGTGGAAGAACAACAATAGGGCACACAATAGGGGGAGCAATAGCAAAAAAACTATTGGATTATACTCACAATATAAAAATAATAGGATATACCACAAAAATAGGGAATATCGAAGGAGATTTTAATTATTATAATAGTATTGAAAATAATGAAAAAATGATAAATGAGGAATTAATAAATAAAATAGAAAATAATCCATTAAGATGCCCTTCCTCAAATGCCGATGAAATGAAAGATTTTGTATTAAATGCAATGGAAAATAAAAACAGTGTCGGAGGAGTAATTGAATTAATTGCCCTAAATGTTCCAGTTGGAGTTGGAAACCCAATATTTGGTAAATTAAATGGGGAGCTCTCAAATGCAATAATGAATATTAATGCCGTTAAAGGTGTGGAGATAGGTAGGGGATTTGAAAGTGCGGAGCTCCTTGGAAGTGAAATGAATGATGAATATTATTATGATGAAAACAATAATATAAAATTAAAAACAAATAATTGTGGTGGTGTGTTGGGCGGCATAAGTTGCGGAGCTCCCTTAGTAATCAGGGTGGCAGTTAAACCAACGCCATCAATATCCGCAGTCCAAAGCACCATAAATATAGAAAATAAAACAACAGAAAATCTTGAAATAGGGGGACGACATGACCCAATAATTGTTCCCAGAGTAATACCTGTTTTGGAATCAATGGTGGCAATTGCGTTAAGTGATTTAATGATTAGAGGTGGATTTATTCACCCCTGTAAATTATAAATATTAGAAACGGGATATAATATTAATAATTAATTATTTATATTTTTATATTTTATTCTGATAATTTTAATTTTATATATTTATTTTTTACAACCATATAAACCAAAAAAAGAAAACGAGGTAAAATCATGAAAACCATCACAAGAGAAGATGTTTTAGTTCCAGCAGGAGTCCCTGAAAATATGAAAGAAGAATATATATCAAATTATCTTAACATGACAAAAAACACAGGAAAATTAATGCTTTTTGCAGGAGACCAAAAGATTGAACATTTAAATGATGACTTCTATGGAGAAGGAATACCATTAGATGATGCAACACCAGAACATTTATTTAAAATTGCATCAAAAGCAAAAATAGGAACATTTGCAACCCAATTAGGATTAATTGCAAGATATGGTAAAAAATATAGCGACATAAATTATTTAGTAAAAATGAACTCAAAAACCCATCTTGTAAAAACGAACCAAAGAGACCCAATTAGTAAAGCTTTGGTATCTATTGAGGACATTGTAGAATTTAAAAAGAATTCGGGATTAAATATAGCTGGTGTAGGATATACAATATATATTGGTAGTGAATTTGAAAGTGAAATGTTGGTTGAAGCTTCAAAAATTATATATGAAGCCCATAAAAATGGATTAGTTGTAGTATTATGGATATACCCAAGAGGTAAAGCTGTTAAAGATGAGGGAGACCCACATTTAATAGCTGGTGCAACAGGAGTTGGTGCATGTTTGGGAGCTGACTTTGTAAAAGTAAATTATCCAAAATGTGAAAACCCAGCCGAGGTATTTAAAGAGGCAATATTGGCAGCAGGGGAAACAAAAGTTATATGTGCGGGAGGGAGCTCCATTGACCCCAAGGCATTTTTACAGATGCTTTATGACCAAATACATATAAGTGGTGCAGGTGGAAATGCCACAGGAAGAAATATACACCAAAAAACATTAAAAGAAGCTGTGAATTTATGTAATGCAATATATGCAATTACAGTGGAAGGAAAAACAGTAGAGGAAGCATGGGAAATATATAATAAATAAAAAATAGTAAAAATTGAAATATAAATTATAATAAATTATATTCTTCTTTTTCGTTTTATTTTTATTTTTTTAAGTTATCGATAATTTATAGGTTAGCCTAAAAATTATTATTATCAAAGATTTTTTGACATTCAAGTTTCTTTATTCTTTATTTTCGCCATTATATATTTGTTTTTTTATAATTTCGTAGGCTTCTTTTAAATCTCCAGATTCTAAAAGGGCATCTTCAATAATCTCAACAGGCATACCTTTTTCTTCAAAAAATTTAATTGCTTCTTCAAAAAATTTGGAATTTTTTATAATTTCTTTGGAGAGCTCCTTTTTTAATTCCATATATTCGTCTTCACCCATGTTTATTTTTAACATTTCGCTATCCCTATATGGACAAGGTTTTGATATTTTACAACACCAAACCAAACTACCAAAACATGTGTTTTTACCTTTGCCTAATCGTGTTTTTTTTCCAAAATTTTCCTTTATTTTTACAAACTCATCAGGAGTCATTTTTAATATATTTAATGAATTATAAATTGGACAGCCTTTTACAGGAGGACAGCAAAATGCCAGTCCCCTTAAATCTCCGCCTCTACACACATGAGAGGGTGCATTTTCCCACATAATTATCACCATATATAATATAATCCATATACCTGTATTATAGTATGTTTCTATTATCCCTTGTGTCTTACTGTATTTAACATAATACCACATAAAATGCCAAGAATATAATAAAATAATAAGATGGGGCGTAAAAATTACTTAACATACCATAACTAACAATGGACAAAATATCCAAAATCATAATATTTTAATATATAAAAAGTTTCAACGAATATGGATATAATATAACAAATAAGATTATTAGATATATAAAAATTTGCCATGGTGGAATAATGAAAAAGATAGAATTTGATAATATTACCTCATTAATAATAACAAATGAAAAAATTGATTATACGGGAATAGAAATTGAACCATTATGGGCATATAAAAATTTCGATATTCAAAAAGATAGTATAGTAGCATTTCAGGGGGGGCTATGTGTTAGCATAGACAATATGAAAGACCTGAAAGACATTAAAGAAGAAGCTAAACATGGCGACATATTAATAAAATCATCAAGAGCCATTAATTTTATAGTGGAACATTTTGATAATCCTGACTTAAAAATGGCATATTTAAGACAGAGAATCTTAATAGCAAATACAAAAGAGGTAATTGAGGAAATAACCAATAATACAAAAAAAATAATACGAAAAGGAGACGACTTATATTATAATAATGGAAAATTATCTGTATCAATAGCATGTCGGGGAATATCCTCATCAAAAATACATTTGGGCATAAATATAGCCAATGAAGATACTCCCAACTACATAAATACATCTTCATTGGACGATTTAGGGATTAACATAATGGATGATGCAAATATCAATAATATAATGGAAAAAATAGCCATAAAATATGGAGAAGAAATGGAAAAAATAGAAAAGGACATAAGAAAAACACAATGCATATAATATAGATATATTAGTACAGCATATGTTTCTGATACATATTTATTTTTTCATTATTAAAAATCAAATAGTAAATAATATATAAACTAAATAACCTATATAACAATATATAAAATAAACATTATTTCATTAAATTCAATATTTTGGTGATATTATGAAAATATCCGTATATGGTGCAGGTAATCAGGATTTATATATAAATAAGCTAAATTTGCCAGAAAACTATGGTGGGGAAGCCCCCTATGGGGGAAGTAGGATGGCAATAGAATTTGCCAAAGCAGGGCATGATGTAATTCTTGCAGAGCCGAATAAAAATATGTTAACAGAAGAACAGTGGAAAATTGTAGAGGATGCGGGTGTTAAAGTTATATCCGACGACATAGAAGCTGCAAAACATGCTGAAATAGCAGTGTTTTTCACACCATTTGGGAAAAGGACAATAGAAATAGCAAAAAATATAATGCCTCATTTACCACAAAATGCAGTAATCGCAAATACTTGTACAGTATCGCCCCCCATATTATATGCTGCATTGGAGGTGGAGCTCCGAACTAAAAGAAAAGATATAGGTATCTCATCTATGCATCCTGCAGCAGTTCCCGGAACCCCACAGCATGAGCATTATGTGATAAGTGGAATATCAACAAACGGGACAGCTTATGCATCAGAAGAACAAATAAATAAATGTGTTCAATTGGTGGAAAGTGTAGGTAAAAAAGTATATATTGTTCCAGCCGATGTTTCTTCAACTGTTGCTGATATGGGTTCCCTTGTAACTGCGGTTACTCTTGCAGGGATTTTAGACTATTACAGTATAGGTAAAAAAATAATAAAAGCACCTGAAAAAATGATTGAGCAGCAAATTATCATGACATTGCAAACCATGGCTTCACTTGTAGAGACCTCTGGCGTTAGGGGGTTATTGAAAGCTATTAACCCAGAACTATTAGTTAGAAGTTCTTCGTCAATGCACATAATAGAACAGCAAAAAGAATTGAGTGAATCATTGGAAGTATTAAAAAATTTAGATGAAAACTTGTCAAAAGAATCCCAAAATGCCACCATAAATCCAACCACTCTTGTTGCATCTCAGGCACTCGTAAAAGAAATAGAGACACTTATAGGAGGGGCTGCGGCAAATGGTGCTATTAAAAGAAGCATGCGAAAACTATTCACTGATAAATAATAAAATAAGTAATTGGGGCTATCGTATCATGTCAAAAGAGCCAAAAATCGTTGTTATGGGTTCCGAAAATGTGGGTAAAACTACAATTATGGAAAAATTAATAGGAAATATTGGAAAGGTTGAATACAATGGAACTACTGTGGAATAGATTATGGAAATATTATATTAAATAATAGGAAAATACATTTATTTGGGACTCCTGGGCAGCCACGATTTGAGTTCATGAGGGAACTTACTTTAAATGGGGCTTATTTTGTATTGCTTATAGTCGATGCTACAACGGGTTTAAAAGACATCGACAAAAAAATAATAAACACAATACATTTAAGAAATATTCCCTATGCTGTATTTATCAATAAAATTGATTCTTGTAATGATGAAATATTAAATAATTTAAAAAAGGAAATAAATGAATTATGCCCTAACTGCGAACATATTATGAAAGGTTCTGCATTAAACGATAAAGGAATTTCAAAACTTAAATTAATTTTAGAGAATATTTAAAATAAAATACTAAAAACATAAACTATATAATATATAATAAATATAAAACTATATATCGAATATCATGTAATGGTGAAATTATGATAGATAGAATACTTTCAGATTTAAATAAAACAGAAGGAATAAAGGGTTCAATGGTAGTGGGTAAAGATGGTTTAGTAATAGCATCCCAGATGCCGAGCGGAATAGATACAGAATTAATTGGAGCAATGTCTTCTGCGGCATATGGTTCTGCTGAAAGAACGGCGTCAGAGATAAACCAAGGGACATTGGAACAAATGATGATTGAGGGGGAACACGGTAAAACGCTAATGACTGATGCAGGGGAAGGAATTTTAGTAGTATTAACCGATTCGAAAGTTAATTTAGGATTAATTAGAATAAACATTAAAAGAAGCACTGAAAAAGTTAAAAGTGCATTATAAGATATATATCAATATATCTTATGAAATAATTTGTTTTTTAAAATAATTTTATATATTCTATAATTTTATACTCCCAATGTATTCAGGAGCTCCTTAAATCAATATACCTCCAAATCAATATATTAATATATTATGTTTGATGGTTGTAATCATTATTTTTATGGCATTGTAAACAAACTTTTGAATAAGTATAACAAAACCAAAGTGAAAATATGATAAAGATATTAAAAGTAGGAGCAGGTCAAAATTATCCTGAATCGCTATTTATATATGGAAAAAATGTGTGCGGTTAATGGTATATTTTCCCCATTAAAAGAAAACCCACAGTTTCGGCATTGATGTCCGTAGCATTTATGAAAAAACATAACTCATAGATAATAAAAATAAAACCGTTCATAAATATAGTAATTCCAGATGGTTTATCAAGTCAGGAAGAAGGATTTTTAATGGGCTAACTTCCGAAGTTGTGTTATATGGGATTATTAAAATACATACACAGATTTAAAGAGAGGAATATTATGTATTATATCCATAAAGAAATAAAAAACCCATTAAAAGATGGAATTGAATTAGCAGAAGAATTGCAAAATAATATTGAAGACCCATCTTTGATGATTTTAGTAACTTCGATAACCAAAAAAGAAAAAATTGAGGAGCTCCTAACGGGATTAAAACAAAACCTTCGTTTAGATAATTTAATAGGTTGCACCACCGCAGGTGAATTTTCAGAGAACTATGAAACAAAACAGGGAGCTCTTTTGTTAGCATTTAATAAATCATGTAAGGTGGCAGTGGGTCGTATGCCACAGGGGACACCTGCCCGAGAAAATGGTAGTTTATTGGCAGAAGATATAAATCAGAAATTAACAGAAAAATATCCTAAAATTGACATGCATGAAAAATTTTTAGGATTTGTATTTCACGATTGGAATGATGACGATGAAAATGAGGTAATAGAAGGATTATCCAGCAAACTGTCCTTTCCAATAATCGGCGGAACAGCTGCGGACAGTATGGAATTCAAAAACATGTATCAAATATATCAAGATAAAGTATTATCGAACCATACTGTATTTGGGGCAGTATCTCCGAAAAAGAAATTTAACATATTATATGGTCATGGATATGAACCGACCGAATATTATGCTAGAGTTACTAAAACTGATGGATATATCATAGAGGAACTCGATGGAAAACCAGCTTATGAAGTATATTCTAAAATGGTTAGCAATATATTAAATGTACCATTAGAAACCATTAATAAATATATACCAAATGAAAACAGCAATCTGGATTTTACGATATTATATCCTCCAGGAATTCAAGATATTTATGGACATCATAAATTATTATTTATAAAAAAGATAGAGAATAATAATATAATAGTTAGCCAGAGGATTAAAGAAGGGACATTTCTCACATTAATGAAAACATCAGTACAAAAAACCAAAGAATCATTAATTCATGAAATCCAGAAAAAAACCAGAGGATTTAAACTACCATTTACATTTATTATAGAATGTGTGGCCCGTAAAATTATAAAAAATCCAAAAGCATTTGAACACCCCTTCGTTTCAGAGGATTTTGAAAAATGGATTAGTCCGAATGAAAATATATTAAATGAAAAAGAAGTATTTAAAACCTGCATAGGATTCAACAGCTATGGAGAAAGTATTGTAAATGGGGTTATGAGATTCCACAATGCCCTCACTTTTACAGGCGTATCTTTTGATTTAGAGAGCACATCTAAAATTAACTGGAAATCTAGTTTAAAATATTTTGAATTCAGCGAAGAAGAATTAAAAATAATACTGGAATTAATAGATTCAAGATTAAGTGCAAAAGACTTGTTGAAAAGATTGGACCTGTCCCAGACTAAACTTTACGCTACATTAAATGACTTAGAAGATAGGAATATTATAAAATCGCAAGGTAAAAATCCAAAGAAATATTATATTGAAAATATATTAAAGGTATTAAAAGATGTTTCCGATAGATTGGATTGTCAGTACCAATATAAAAAAGAAAAAAGAAATAAATTATTATCTAAATTCTAACATATTTATTAGTTAATAATTTTAAGGTAATATTTATACATGTATTTTTTTTATATCTTACAGTATTTTCAAAATAAAAAAAATCGAAAACTATATATATTATAAATATATAATATATCATTAGGGTATTTGGGCTAAATTTGATGTAGAATGCCATATTTCCGTTGGTTTTCTCATTATCATTGAATAACATAATATTAAAATATTTTCCATAAATAATACAATATATAATGTGTTCAATTTTGTTCATGAAGGATTACTGCAAAATACCTGGGCACATTAAAAATTACTTAGAAAAGAAGGGGTTCTTTCTAATATTGGGCGTTAATTTACAGTGCCTAATGAAGTTTTAATTATATACATTATTTCATCAATATTATTTTTAGTAATATATCTTATGTCAATCTTTTTTAACTCCAACACAAAACCTTTTTTTAAAATTCTCTCATATAAGGGGCATTTTGTCAATATTGATTTTCCATCATCTAATTTTATTATATTATTTATCTTTTTAACAATTTCATTTGGATTATTATGTTCTATAAATACGCCTACCCCTTCATTATCTTTATAATATGAATTTTCAAACTCTTCTTTTATAATATTTGAAAAAACCACACATTTTTTGTATGTTTCTCTGGCCCTAAGTGCTTCTTCTTTAATAGAACCATGTATATTTGGGACCTTATATGTTTTTAATAGATGTTTTAAATTCTCCAATTTATTATTTTCTTTTAATTGCTGTTTTATATCTCCACTAATTCCCATAAATCCGCCATATTCACAATTTATTATTTTGGGAGCTCCGGTTGAACATACTATAATATCACCATATCCACAATTACCACCCACTCCGCCAGAAATATCCTCTACAAAAATAACATTATTTTCCGAACATATTTTTTTTATTTCTTTAAGTGGCTGAACTGCAAGATAACCTGCCAATGATGTTAAAAATAGTGCTTTTATATTATTTTTCTTTATTGTTTCGTCCAAAACATTAATATCGACAATTCCATCATTCGTAGTTAATTTTAATACATTATGGTTAAACGATTTTGGATAATTGATAAATCCTTTCCAGCCCCCCATATCTGGAACCAATATATTGCAACAATTGTTTAAATCATAAATTATTTTTGATGCAATGAATATTGAAGCATTTCCAGATGGCAATATATGTAATTCTTTATCATATTGTAATAAATCATTTAAAACATTATTTAATTCATTTATATTTCCTTCTTTATTTAATTGTGATTCTATGCATGGTTTTCTATGTGGAATTATCATAAGCTCACCTTTTTTTAAAATTAATTATAAATAATAATTAAATAAATTAAATAATAAAATTAGAATTAGAAAATAATAAAATTATTAATATATGTCATTGTATATTTTTTATATTTATTGTGTGTTCGAAAAGTCAAATTCCAAACAAAAGATTAAGTAAATCAGAGATTTACTAAACTATAATTTGTTCTTTTATGTTCCATGATATCCCCTTAACAGATAATACAAATATCGTCCTATATATGTATCCTACACGAGGTAGAATATAGTAAGTTCAAAAACTGTCCCTTTACTGTCTCAAATAATTTTGGATAGGATATATTAATAGAATATGGTCTTATTTACATAATTATAGAGTGAAACAGTTCGAAGATTGACCATAATATAAAAAGTTCTTAGACATACCATAAAAATATTGTATATTTCGCAGGGAGCTCCGAAATTTTTCATATTAACAACATATTAAATAAGCTGTTTATAATATAGTCAATAACTATATATATTAGTTTTTTTAATAATACCTATTATATTTTTAAATGGTGATAAAATGGACCCAAAAGTAAGCTATTTTAAGACTTTCATATCGGCTGCAAAAACAAAAAGTTTTTCAAGAGCCTCTAAAAAATTAAGCGTAACGCAAGGAACGGTTAGTAATCATATATCCGCCCTTGAAAAATATTTTGATGCTCAATTATTTTTAAGAACTCCCGAAGGTGTAGATTTAACACCAGAAGGCGAAATACTATATGAAAAGGCAGAAAAAATACTAAATAATATTAATGATGCAAGACAGTATATGAGAATACTTCACGAACACCCAGAAGGTACTGTAAGAATAGCTGCAAGTACAACCCCAGGGGAAAATTTAATACCAAATATTATTCAATCATACAGGGCAGAACATAAAGATGTAGATTTTGATGTTCAAATAACTGATTCAGAAAAATGTTTTAAATTACTTGAATCTGGGCAGGTAGATATTATTGCTGTTGGAAATTTATATGATAAAAGTTATGAAAGTGTTATTATTGGTAAAGATAGATTGGTATTAATAGTGCCACCAAACCATCGACTGGTAAAAAAAGGAGTTGCTAAATTATCGGACTTATTAAAAGAAGAATACATTGATAGAGAGGAAGGCTCTGGAACTAGGGAGGCCTTTAAATTAGCATTAAATAATAAAGGATATTCTACAATGGATTTAGATATTATAATGTCATTGGGAAGCAACTCTTCAATTATAACTGCTGTTTCAGAAGGATATGGCGTAGGAGTAATTTCAGAAATACCTGCAAAAAATGCCGAAGAAGGAGGGCATGTGAAAATTATTCCAATCGAAGATTTAGATTTAACTCGATATTTATATCTTGTGAAAGGAAGAAAGCCAAAAAATCCAAGTGCAGTTAAATCATTTTGGGATTTTGTGAGTGAATAATTAGGGATTATGGCATATATTATAAAACACATTATAATATAAATTATAAAACACATTATAATATAAAGATAATTATTAATATATGTTGGTATTAATACTGTCATATGATAATTTACATATATCTCTTTTTATGGTTAAATTAACATTATTTGGTGAAATAAATGTTTAAAGCAGTAATGAATGCAAAAAATTTTAAAAAAATAATAGATTCCATAAGCAATTTAGTAGATGAAATTTGTTTTGAAGTTGATGAACTAGGTATTAAAGCAAATGCCATGGATCCCTCTCATGTGGCATTAATTAGTGTAAATATACCAAAAGAATCATTTGACGAATATGTTTCAGATACTCATGACATAGGCGTTGATTTAGAAGCCCTTAAAAAAATAATGAACAGGGCAAAACCCAATGAAAAATTAATGTTAGAACTGGATATGGAAAAAAATAAATTAGATATCATATTAAAAAATGAAGGCACAAGAAAATTTTCAATTTCATTGTATGATGTATCATCTTCAAATGTAAAAGTTCCAGAAATAGGATACCCCAATGAAGTTATGATTAAAGCGGGAACGATTGTTGAATCTTTAAAGGATGCAGAACTTGTAAATGACCATGTTAGTTTAAAAATTACAGAAGATGGTAAATTTATAATTTATTCCAAAGGAGATATTAACACAAATGAAACAGTTTTAGATAGGGATAACGAATCAATTATTGAGTTAAAAATATCAGAATCCTCAAAAAGCACCTATAATTTAGCATATTTAAAAGATATAACAAAGGCAACTTCCTCAGAAGATATTTTGCATATTCATCTTGGCACAGATATGCCCGTAAAAATAGAATATATAATAGGAGATACAAAATTAATATATTTATTAGCTCCTAGAATAGAATCTTAAATCATAATTCAACATTATATATTATTTTATATATCATTAGAATATAGTAAATCTTCGAACTGTTTCACCCCGTTTATGCAAATAAGACTATATTATATAATATATCCTATCCAAAATTATTTGGGACAGTAAGGGACAGTTTTTGAACTTACTATAATTGCATAATTATTATATTTTTGTGTGGAATTATGTATAATAAAATAAAAAACACATTTTTTAATGAATTAAATAGTGATTCATTATTAAAATTATCAGATGATTTTTATGATGACATTAGAAGTTATTTAAATTCTATTGCCAACAGCGAAAATCATAAAATGGAATATAAAAGGGCATTAAATTATTCTTCAAAATTAAGAAAATTAAGAATATATAAAGCACTTTTCGAAAAAAATTTTCCAAATGAAGATATGGGAGCTCCCTCAAATATACTGCAAAATCTTACAAAAGAAGAAGAAATAATATTAAAATTAATCGATAATATTGAGTATATAAACTCATATAATGACGATACACCAAAACCTATAAATACTCAAACCGATATTGATATAGTGAGAGTTAATACAGGGTTCCCAGAATTCACAGACGGGAAACGAAATTATAACTTAAACAAAAACGATGTAATTACACTGGATAAAAAAATTTCGAGTATTTTGGAAAAACACGATATCGTTAAAAAAATAAGCAGTGGTGAATAATATGGCTAAAATGAAAAAGAAAATAAAAAGATATTGCCCATACTGTAAAGTTCATACATTACATACAGTAGAGAGAGCAAAAAAGAGAAAAGCAAGTGAATTAACTTGGGGACAGAGACAATTCAGAAGAGTTACAGCAGGATACGGGGGATACCCAAGGCCTTTACCAAGTGGAGCAAAACCGATTAAAAAATTAGATTTAAGGTATAAATGCTCAGCATGTGGAAAAATGCATGTAAGAAGTAACGGCGGATATAGGGCAAGAATGTTTGAATTAGTAGATTAAATATAATATAAGGAAATAATATAATATAAATATATAAAAATTAAAATAAATAACAGTTAAAAGGTGAAATATTGGCATTAATTCCAAAACCAAGAAGTAGATTTTTAAAAGTGCAATGTCCTGATTGCAGTAGCACTCAAACAATATTTGGATGCCCTGCAACAGATGTAGTATGTATTACATGCGGAAAAGTACTTGCAAAACCAAGAGCATCAAAAGGATTAATTAAAGCTAAAATATTGGGCGTATTAGAATAATTTAATTTTTTATATGCTTATTTTTTATTGCCAAATCTTTGATTCTTCAAAATGGCTTTGCCATTTTTACAGTCGTAAAACTTTTCCTCTGGAAAAGTTTGAGATGGTTCAAAAGACGAAGTCTTTTGTATATTTTATTTAAAATTTTTATATATTTTTCATAAAATATAAGATGTTCAAAAAGTTGTTCACCATATCTCAAAAAAGATTATTGAGGTATATTTAAAATATTAATAATATTTTATCTGCAATGATATTTATTGATGCAAACAGTTAATTGAACATACCATAAATTAGGCAAAATCTTCGAATTTTATGGCTCGTATCTTTGACATGGCAATTTATTCATTTTTACTCGATATTTTTCAAAAATAGTTCTTTAGAATATATTTTTTTTACGGTTATACTCTATTCGGAAAGTTTGTTCATTGGAGGTCAAATCTCAAAGTATTTTAATGGAAATTTAAACTAATATATATTTTACGATAATTTATTAGTGCAAATAGTTCTCGAATGGACTATAAAAGCAAACTTTAAAATATACTATATAAATGTTTATATATCATTTAATACATATCCATAGGACACCTACGAAATATTGGCACATTGGCAGGATTTATTTATATAGTTCGTTCGGGAGCTCCTTACAATGATGCTGTTTTGATGTCCTATTTTATGGCATACGATAGACAAATCAAATAAATTCCTTACAGAATTTGACTTTTTGAACACACAATTATATATTTTATTATACACATACATTTATTATTAATTAAGCGGTGAGATTATGAAAAAAGATTTTCCAGAAGAAGGAGAAATTGTTATTGGAACAGTTATTGATGTTAAACCATTTGGGGCATTCGTGGAGCTCCTTGACTACCCTAAAAAAGAGGGTATGATACATGTATCAGAAGTATCCTCTGGATGGGTTAAAAACATCAGGGATTTTGTTAAAAAAGGACAAAGAGTAGTAGCAAAAGTTACAAGGTCCCAAAAAAGAAAATCACAAATAGACCTTTCATTAAAAAGAGTGACTGACCAACAGAGAAAAGTTAAAATTCAAGAATGGAAAAGACTTCAAAGAGCTGAGAAGCTTCTTGAATTTGCAGGGAAAAAATGTGGTAAATCAATTAAAGAGGCATGGCAAGAAGTTGGGTATTTATTGGAAGAAGAATTTGGGGAAGTATATGATGCCCTTGAATATCTTGTTATAGAAGGTAAAGAGGCATTAAATGAACTTGATATTTCCGAAGAGTGGGCTGATGCACTATATGAAATTGCAAAGGAAAACATAGAATTAACCAATGTTAAAGTAGAGGGAGTATTAACGCTAACTACTACGGATGCCGAAGGTATTAAAAAAATTAAAAATGCCATTAAAACAGGATTAAAAGCTAACCCTTATGAGGATGTAGAAGTTGATATAAAATACATAGGAGCTCCCCACTATAGAATTGAAATAAAATCACCAGATTATAAAAGTGGTGAAGAAGTTTTAAAAATTGTTTCAAATTCTGCAATAGACTATATTAAAAAGAATAATGGAGACGGTAGTTTTATTAGAGAAAATGCTTAATTTCATTATATATAATATTATATAATGGCATATAATCTTATTCTCTATTTTAATTTATTCATTTATAGTCAATCTTCGAACAATTTCAGTATCGTATAATTAAATAGTTATAAAATCTCAATGATATGATGTAGAAACATATAAATCTACTAAATATTTTGGGGCGGATAATGGACAGTTTTTGAAGATTAACTATATTGGCACATAAAAATTTAAAACATAAAAGAGGGCGAAAATTTGCGTATGAAAAAATGTCCAAACTGTAAAAATTATACATTAAATACTATTTGTCAATGCGGTGAAAAAACCATCACAGTTAAACCACCAAGATATTCTCCAACGGATAAATATGGAAAATATAGAAGAATGCTAAAAAAATCAATTAAACAATAAAACATTTATATTATTAGATTAATTACTAATTACTAATTATCGTAGGATATTGTGGAACTATGGAGGATAGCAGTTCATTAATAAAAAGGTGCAATGAATATTTAACGGAGCTCCAACAATTCAGAGAATATTTGTTGGAATTAAGGGCAAATAAAACAAACATAGATAAATCCACATATGATGAAATTACCAATAAACTAAAAGAAAATTTAGAGATTTTAGAAGATTTAAAGGAAAAAATGGAAATTTGCGGATTTGATACCCCATATATGGGAGTTGGAACTCTAAAAGGCTGTGATGATAGCGATATTTATGAAATAAAAAATTATTCTTCACATCTAAGAAGGATGGTTGATGAAAAAAAAGGGGCATTGGAAAGAGTAAGATATGCAATAATATCCCACAAAATGGCAATTGGAAATTTATCGGACGATGCAGGAAATAAAAATATAATATTTTTTTTACCATATGGCGGAGCATATAAAGAATTACTTATGCAGTTGCCATCTATATTTATTAAATCCTACAAAAAAATTTTAAATATTTTTGAGCTAAATCATAAGGGAGTATTAAGCTCCATAACAATGAGCATTGTTGTAATCGAAAACGGAAAAAGAAAATTTAAAAGAATTAAAATAGAAGATGAAGATTATGATGCATACATTGAAAAACATTATGGCGATGCCCTAATAACTTCATTGAAGAAAAATTATTCAAAAAATAAGCTAATAACTGATAGTTATGTTAAAAAAACAATAGTATTAGCTTATTTACTGACTTATGCCGACGATATAGAAAAAGAAATAAATAAAAGATTAAATAATACACTATCAAAACACCAGCGAGATATGATAGTTAAATATTTGGAAATTACATCTAATTATGATTGTGAATATATTGACGGTGGAGTTATTGATTTTAGAAGGATGGACGAAATAAGATTAAAAAAACAAGAGCTAAATGAAGAATTGGAAAAATGCGGACTATTCAAAGATGGAAAAATAATTGATGAACTACAAACTGCCCTAAATATAGAAAAAAATATTTATGATGAAGTTTGCTATGAAATTCCTATAAAATATTTATCCAATGATTTATTTAAATATTATTTATATAATACTCCGGACGAAAGAAGTAGGTCAAATATGTTCCCCTCAATATTGCTGACCCCTGCAATGTCTCAATTAACATGGGCAAATATGGGAGATAATATAAATCCAAAATCTGTTCTTGATTTAAAATTTTTACTTGAAAGGGAGCTCCCAAATTATAAAATTTCTTTGAAAAATGTTGGCGGTGTTGCATTATATTTAATTCATGACTGGGATGCTGTTAAAAAATATGGATACAACAAAAAAGATATTGAGAGTATTCTAAAAGATATTGCCCCATTAAGTGATTTAATGTCTAATTTAAAAGAAAAAAACATAGATATCGAAAAAATTGAGAAATACAACACCATAAAGAAAAAAAGAACAAAAAAATTCCTCAATGCCCTTAGTAAATTATAAATATTCAGTGATTGCCTATGTTAAGCCCGATTATTTTATTTTTATCAATTATTATTGATAGGATTTTTGGGGAGCTCCCTGAAAAAATACACCCTACCGTATGGATAGGTAATATCATATCTTTTTTTGAAAAAATATTGAAATCCACCCATTCAAAAAATAAATATAAAGATTTTATATTTGGAACCCTTACCACAATATCCGTATTATTTATAGTATTTGGAGCAATTTACGGAGTTGAAATATTAATAAACAACATACAAAATATTTATATTAAATATATAGTTTATTCTTTTCTTATTTCCACCACAATAGGCTATAAATCATTATTGCAGTTCTCTAAAACTCCATTAAACCATATCAAAAACAAAGATATTGAAAGTGCAAAAAAATCAGTTCAATGTATTGTAAGCAGAAATACGGACAAATTAGATACAAAACATATATTGTCTGCATCAATTGAAAGTGCATCAGAAAATATAACCGATAGTATTATAGCCCCATTATTTTATGCCATTTTCTTTGGATTAGAGGGGGCTTTTATTTACCGTGCCATAAATACAATGGATGCAATGTTAGGTTATAGAAATAAAAAATATGAATATTATGGAAAATTACCTGCAATTTTAGACGATATAGCAAATTTTATACCTTCCCGAATTAGCGGTATTTTGTTGGTATTATTTGCACCATTATACGGCGGAAACATTAAAAAGGCACTAAATGGATTTATAAAAGAAGGTCATAAAACACCATCACCAAATTCAGGCTACACAATGGCAGTAATGGCAAATAGTCTAAATATGACCTTGGAAAAAATAGGATATTATAAATTAGGAAATGGAGAAATAACATTAAAAAAAGCATATAATTCATTATTTTCAATAGATGTTGTAATTTTCTCCTTTATAGTGTTGTATAGTATATATTATGTTATTTTTTATTATTTTTAATATCTCAAAACTCCTTTGGAGTTTTTACGATCGTAAAATTCCTTTGGAATTTGAGATTTTATTTATCCTCCTCCACCCCCATATATTTAACAACCAATTCTCCATATTTTAAATATTCTTTTTCAACAGGGAGCTCCCCTTCAAATATTCCTTTACAATTTTCTTTAAACCATATATCATAGGTTAAAACTAATTCACCATTTTTCATTTGTGGGGAATATGGTCGAAGTCTGCAAATTAAAGGTCTAACCTTATAAATGGAACATCTATTTTCTTTTAAAAATATACATTTTCCTTTAACTGACTTCATTTCTCCATATAATCCATCAAAAGAGCTTAAATATTTATCAACTACTTCTTTAAAGGATAATCCCAAATGTCCTGCAATATTTGCTATATCTTTTTTGGTGATTTGTGGAGTATCACAGCAACCGCCACACATCCTACAACTCCACGCAAAACCGCCTAAATCTTGTTTAATTTTCATATTATTTCCTCAATTTTAGTTAATCTTTAATAAATTGACTATATTTTTTTACAATTTTTGCAGGGAGCTCCTGCTAATGCATTCAATGCACAATATATATTTAAATAATATTTTTCTGGAATTTTATACAATAAATAGCCAAATATAACTCCTACCATTACATCAACTACCCAATGTTGTCCAGTAATTAGCGTAGATATTGGTATTAATATACCCAATGCAATAAATAAATATTTTATTTTATGCTTTTCCCCTACATAGTGTAAAGCTATAAGCACGGAATAAGCCGTATGTAGTGATGGAATTTCATATTCTGGGCGAGTGGTAATATACAAATAATGTAAATTTATTAAATCCTGCCCAGCCCCAACTTGAAATGGTGCTTTAACAATAAAAATAGCATAAATAATACCTGCTATAATCCAACCTAATGCTATATCAATCATTATTTTATCGGACTTTAACAAATCCTTTTTATACAATAAATAAAATCCAATACCACCAATTACAGAAATAGGAAAAAAATCAATATAAATTATTTTAAAAAATTCAATAATAATGGGATTTAATGATTGAACAACACCATAAAAATTAGAATTACATAAAGGCAATTTTAATAAATAATATGTTAAATCGTATGGTGAAACTAATTGATAATACCACATATAACCCCCCCATAAGACATAAGCCAAAGGATAAACCATTATTCTTATCAATATTTTTTTATTCATACGATTTAACACCATTTATATTTTTTTATATATTGTATATTATATATTAAATATATTAGTTTATAGTTAATCTTCAATAACTGTCCATTGTTTGTCCTAGATAGTCCGAAGATTAACTACGGTGAAATTGTCCGAAGATTAAATATGTTTATTATATTTATTTTATTATTCAAAATAATTATTTAAATCAACTACACATTTTAACATTAAATCTGAAGTTTTTTCCAAATCCTCAATATCAATCATCTCAACGGGGGTATGAATATATCTAGAAGGAACAGAAATAACTCCAGTAGGCACTCCATCCTGAGTTAATTGTATTGAAGTGGCATCGGTAGTTCCACCGTCTCCAACTTCATATTGAACAGGAATGTCGTATTTTTTACTTACTTCTTTTACCATCGTTATAACTTTTGGGTGAGCTATTAAACCTCTTCCAGCAGCATCAACTATTCCAAATACTGGACCTTTTCCCATTTCAACAGCAGCATCCTCCATTGTTATACCTGGGTGGTCCCCACATATTGTTACATCAAGTGCAAATGCAACATCTGGGCTTATACCAAATGCCGAAGTTTTAGCACCTTTTAACCCAACTTCCTCCTGAACTGTTCCAACCAAATATAATTGACAATTTAATTCCATATCTTTTAATTTTTTTGCCACATCCAACAAAACAGCACATCCTGCCCTATCGTCAAAGGCTTTTCCTGTAATTCTATTGTTCCCAAGAACATCAAATTCAGTTTTAAATGATATCCATGAGCCTATTTCAACCCCCATATTTATGGCATCTTCTTTATTTTTTGCCCCAATGTCTATAAACATAAATTCTGATTTCATTAATTTATTTCTTTCTTCCTCTTTCATTTTGTGGGGCGGTTTTGAACCTAAAACACCAATTATATCTCCCTTATCCGTATGAACAACTACTTTTTGATTTAAAAGCATCTGGTCATTAATTCCCCCAATTTTTACGAATTTTAAAAATCCTTTATCATCAATATATTTAACCATTAAACCAATCTCGTCCATATGTGCTGCAATCATTATTTTTTTTCCAGTATTTCCTTTTTTGGCTATGAGATTTCCAAATTTATCAACGAATACTTCATCGCAATATTTTTTAAGTTCTTCTTCCATATAATCTCTTATTCTATCTTCTCTTCCGGATATTCCTTCCATCGTCGATAATTCTTTTAAATAATTAACCACAGTCATATTTTCACCATATTTTATTTTTGATTATAAAAATTAAAATTAATTAAATTAACTTATTATATACCATTATCAAATTATATTATATAATTTTATTTATTATTAAAAAATATTAAATATTTCCCTGTAATTCAAAATAATTTTTTTGTTTTACTATTATTATGGGAGCTCCTAGATTTCCCAATTTATTTTTTAATTCTTTGTCATTTGTGCATACCACAATTTTGTTATTTTTTTCTTTCTGTTCTTCCACATAATTAACAATTATATCGTCTGCATATTTTCCGTTGCTATATTCTTCTTCGTTGTATTTTTTAATCAAAGATAATAGAATATTTATTGAAAATTTTTCTTTTCCCTTTAATTGAGTTTTAAGTTTTTCCAATTCCTCTACAATACATTTTAATATTATTATTTCATAATTTGTAGTCAATACCCTATTTAATTCATAATCTATGTTTATTTTATGCTTTATAGCATATATTAAAAAATTTGTGTCAAATATTACTTTGGTTTTTGTCATTAATCTCTACCTATTATTGAATTAACAATTACAGTCCGCCGATTTACTATAATTATTTATTATTGTTAGTATTGTTAATTTTTTAGGAGCTCCTTATTATTGAATTTCCCATATTTTTTTCAACAGTTATCGTGTTATTTGCCACCTGTTCTAATTCTGAATGATGAGATATTACAAATATCTGGGAG
This sequence comes from Methanococcus aeolicus Nankai-3, assembly GCF_000017185.1. Classification (NCBI taxonomy): domain Archaea; kingdom Methanobacteriati; phylum Methanobacteriota; class Methanococci; order Methanococcales; family Methanococcaceae; genus Methanococcus; species Methanococcus aeolicus. The sequence goes on from NC_009635.1 coordinate 727,950, forward strand.
AGAGACTTTATATTTCTAAATACCCTTAACAAATTATGTCTCCTATTTTCATCAAGGAACGCTGTTGGTTCATCCAATATTATACAATTCAAATCACTACAAACGGCTTTTGCAATTCCAATTCTAATTGCAAGAGCCACGGCTATTTGCTCCCCTCCACTTAGCGTCTTTACTGGATTATCATCTACTGTAATATCATAATCATTTTTAATTTCTATGTGGCTATATGGTAATTCAAATTCATTAAATACTTCATTGGTATGTCTTTGAATAATAGGTATATATTTTTGCCTTAAATATTGTTGAAATCCATTTTTTGAGAAAACGGCTTCTCTTATGTTAGCTAAATTATGTATAGCATTGTTTAGCTGTTCCTTTTTAGATTCTAATTTTTCCAATTGTTTTAATTTATTTTCAAATTCAGATAATAATTTATTTTCATTTTTAATTGTTGTATCTAATTTAATAATATCCTCATTAATTTCATTAACTTTGTTATTTATTTTATTATAATCCTTTTTAATATCTTCAAATTCCTCTATATTGTATTGTAGTTTTTCAATTGATAATTTAATATTTTGTATTTCGTTGTTTAAATTGTTTAAATTATTGTTTTCTTTTTTCAATAACTCATTAACTTTATTTCTTATTTCTTCAATAGATACGGCATATTTATCGGCATAATTCTTTAACACTGCATAAGAATCATTATATTGATTATATCCGTCTTTATATTTTATTAGCTCTTTTTCGTTGCTGTTTTTTTCAATTTCTAATTGGGAATTCGTTGCAACCTTATCTTTTAAATTATCTATTTCTTTATTTACGACATTTAATTTTTTCATGTTTTGTTCTTTATTTCTAATTAAATTTAACAGCTCATTTAATTCCCCTACCTTATTATTTAACTCTTTTTTTGTATTTAATATGGATTTATTTGTATTGTTTCCAATTATATCTAATAATTTGTTTTTATTGTCTACCAGTTCCTGCTCATTGCTATCTTTTAAAAAATTCTCACAGTATTCATATTTTTTATAATATTGTTCTAATTCTTTTAATTTATTTTCTTTTGTTTTAATATTTTCTATTATTTTGTTATATTCTTCTAAATCTTTTCCAATAACATTTAAATCATTATTTAACTTAATTAATTTATTTTCTTCTTCTATTAAATTATTGTTTTTTTCTTTTAATTGTCCATATTTATTTTTTAAATTATTTATTTTATCTAATTTGTCCTTTATGTCTTTTTTTTCAGATAAATATTTGTTATATTTTATTTGTAGTTTATTTGATTTTTGTTTTCTTTCCTCTATTAATTGATTGTATTGTTTTAGGAGCTCCTGTTTTTTCAACCCATCAATATTTGATTGACATACTGGACATTTATCCTCTGTTGTTCCTTTAAGTTTTTCTATGGCGTCTTTTGTTTGGTTTATTTCTGCATTATTTTGTGCTATTTTCTCTTTTAACAGGTCTATTTTATTAACAATATCCTCATATTTTGTTTTAATTTCTTTTTCCTTATTTATCTCTATATCAATATTATTAAAATCTTTTAAATCCTGTTTAAGTTGTTTTATTTTATATTCAGTAGATTTAATTTGTTGTTTTAAGTCGTTTTCCTTTTCTTTTATTCCGCTTAATTCCATTAATTTATTATTTAATTCCTTGGATTTCTTTGACAATTCCAAATATTTTAAATAATTTTCTTTATTTTTATTTAATTCCTTTTTACTGTTTTCAATTTTAGTCAGTTCTTTATTTAATAATTCCAAATCTTTTAATTTATTTAATATATCATCTAATTTATTTAATTCTTTGTTTATATCATTAATTTCCTGTTCTATTTCACTATTTGATTTATTTTTTGGATTTTTATCAATTAATTTTTTATCGATTTCTTTAATGGTTTTTTCTAAACCTTTCATTTCCCCATTTAACTCATTGAATTTATCGTAATATTTTTTGTATTGCAATAGTTCATTTGCCAACTTTTTTAATTTATTTTCTATTTCCTTGTATTTGGAGTAATTTAAATAGTTACTATTTAAAATATTATTGTGGGTATTTATGGCTCCCAAATCACTTATTAAAATTTTAATATTATTTTCAGAAGTTTCGACCCCATATTTTAATTCTTTTAAATTATTTTGTAAATTATTATTTTCTATTTCCTTTTTTTCCCATTTTTTTAGCAATTTTTCCTTCCTGTCTCGGAGCTCCACAGCATGATTAAATTTATCTTGGAGCTCCTTTAAAATTTTTGAATTTTTTTCCATATTTTCTTTTAAATTATTTATATTGGTATTTATGTCCTCTTTTTGTATTAATTCCCCTTCAATCTTTTTTAAATCTAATTCCATATTTTTTAATGGTGTTTTGAGTTTGTCCCATACTTGCTCATATCTTTCAATACCCAATAATTTTCCTATTAATTTTTTTCTTTCCGCGGGCGTAATTTGAATAAGTGAAGATATATCTCCCTGTTTTATATATATGGCATTTGAAAATACCTCGTCGTCCATATTGAGTATTTCCTTTATTTTATTATTGACTTCATCGTTGTTTTCAGAATATGGTTTATCATTTTCGTAAAGATAATTTATATTTTTCTTGCCCCTGCCCCTAATAACTTTATATCTTTTACCATTTATTTCAAATTCAAACGATATTGAAAAAAAATCGGTGCCTCTTTTTATTGCATCACTCAATTTAATTCTACGAGGTGCAAATAAGGCGTAATTCATAGCTTCAAATATAGATGATTTTCCACTTCCATTTTCTCCTATTATTGTGGTAATTCCCTGTTTAAATGATATGTCGGTATTACTATGGCTCCTAAAATTTTTAATATTAATATTTTTTATAATCATAATCCCACCTTATTTTATATAATAATTATTAATATAGTCATATAATTCGTTATCCCCTTTTAAAGCTTCATAATATAATCCCTGCACAAATTCTACATCATATTTTTTATTTCTAAGGAATTCCCTAAACATCTCATCAGTTTTGTTGTTGATATCTAAAAACATACTTGTTGTATCAATATCCTCCTCAATTATTGATAATCTACTATACAGTGCCTTTTTATTCATTAATTCCCTTAAACTACCCAGCAATTCTCGGGCAACTCCGCAAATAACTATTGGTTTTGTTGTGTCATTATAATTATTTAATTCATTTACCAAATTTTCAAAATCATTTTCATTTTTTATTTCTTTGTCAATTATAAAATCCCTGCATTTGATGTTTATTTTATCCACGCAACTTATATCAAAATCATTTTTACTTATATCTACTAAATAAAAGCCTTTTCCCTCTTTTTTGTAGTCTCTGTATTCGTCATAATCTGTTATTTCTGTGGAACCACTCCACCCTAAAACCTGACTGCCATCGGTGTTATTACTGTTATTATTACTGTTATTAATGTTGCTATTATTTGTATTGTTATCTTTATGTTGCAAATCTACTGTTTTAAGTATTCTTTTATGAATATGCCCTCCTGCATAGTAATTAAACCCTCTTGGAAGATTATTGACTTGGAGCTCATACGATGGTATATCTGAGTAGGAATATATACTTTGATGAAAAATTAATATTTTATTTTTATAATTCTTTGATTCTTGCTCTATTAATTTATAGTCATCAAATAACTCCGTGGTTTTTCCAATACTGGCATAATCCGAACCACCAATAAATATTTCTTTATTATTTTTTTTAAATATATGATATTTTTTCCCTGTAAATGTCCGTAATTTATCTTTTAACATATTTTTTAATATCAAATAAGGGCTTCCTTTGGTTATTCTTGATGGAACATCATGATTACCATGAATTATATATACTGGAATATTACATTCTTTTAATTTCTCAAAAGCTTTTATTGCCGTATATAGTGCATTTATTGGCGGAGTAGATTGCTCAAATAAATCCCCACTATGCACAACAAAATCTGGTTTTATATTAATTATTTCATCTATACACATATTAAATGCGTTATACATATCTTTTTCTCTTTCATCTAAATTATATTGTCTGTATCCTAAATGATTATCTGATATATGTACAAATTGCATAATTTCACACTCCCCCTTATATTTAATAAAAGTATATCAAATTAATTATATATTTTAAATATCTTATATTTGTATTTATTATTTATTATATTATTATATTATTATATAGGGAGCTCCAAGGAGCTCCCAAAATTGGTGAAATTATGATAGGATTAAAAATTGAAGATGCCTTAAAATTAAATAAAGACCTTAAAAAATACATAACATATAAAAACGGAAAAGCCAGAATTGACTTTAAAAATAAAGAAGCACTTTATTTATATAATAAAACAATATTGGAACATCTATTCGGGCTAAATATGGAATTCCATAAAGATGCCCTAATTCCAACCCCAATAAATCGATATTTATTTATTAAAAACATATTTGATGAAAACCCCCATATAAAGAATGTTTTGGAAATAGGCACTGGTTCGGGCATAATTTCCATTCTTATAGCAAAACATTATAATTGTAAAATATATATGACAGATACAGTTGAAGAATATGTGGATTTAGCCCAAAATAATATTGAAAATAATTATAAAAATATCAAAATCAATAACCCAGATGATATCACAGTAATAAATTCAAACGGAAAAATAATAAATGGAATAAAAGAACTTGAAAATATAAAATTTGATTTAATTATATCCTATCCTCCGTTTTATGATGATAATTCAGTAGCTTCAAAAAGGAGTTTTGGAGGTGCAGATGCCACTTCAATTGAATTAATAGGCGGTGGAAAATATGGCGAAAAATTTTCATGTGATATTATAATGGAGGGGAGCTCCCGATTAAATAAAAATGGATTAATTGCCATAATGCTACCAGAAAAACCAATAGAACGGAGAAAAGCCATTGAAAATAAAATAATTGATATGGGATTAATATTAAAATCCGATGACATAAAAACAGGGAAAAGAGTGAGGCATATAATTAAAGGACAGTTTCCATCCTTGTTTTAATGGATGTCTCAAAAATTTCCCCTGGAAAACTTAGAAATGTCTTTTAGGTCCCCTATGATTCTTACTTTCTTTTATGGTTTTTATCCTTATATATCTTTCGATTTTTATCAAGAGGTAATTAAAATATAATTAAAAATATAAATAATATATACTATATAACATAAACAGTATCTCATATTTATGATATAATACAATAAATAATTATAATTTATATCACTAATTCATGTTACAATTTAAAATATATATTAAAAATATAACGATATAAAGTGAAACTATGGGACGAAGATGGACTGCATATAAAATACACCCTAACGAAGTGTTAGATAACGAATTTAGTGAAAAAGCCCTTATTGTAGATGGAAACAAGATATATAAAGTTAGATTGATGGGGAAAGTGCAAAACCTTAAAGATAATTCGAACAATATCTTTTTTGAAATTGATGGAGTATCAATAAGAGATTTTGATAAAAAATCAAAGGACATTAAGGAAGAGGATTTTGTGGATATTATCGGAAGAGTCGGAGAATATGAAGGAAGTAGATATGTTGCATTAGAAATTTGTAAAAAAATAACCGATAATCTACCCAACTCTGAGAGTTGTGAAGTTTCTGGCGAAACTCTACCCAATTCAGAGAATTGTGAAGTTTCTGGCGAAACTCTACCCAATTCAGAGAATTGTGAAGTTTCTGGCGAAACTATCAATAAATGGAAAGAACTAAGAGCTCTTGAAATAGAAAAAACAAGAAAATATATGGAAGATGAAGAAGAATCCCAATATCAACCTAAACAATCCTCAACAGCAGAAGAAGAAGTTTTAGAGGATTTATATGAATCTAATGATATGAAAAATGAAGTAATGGACATAATTAAAGAACAAGAAGGTATCTCGTATGAGAAATTATTGGAATCCGTTGATATTGGTGAAGAGGAACTCGATAAAATATTGGAAGAATTAATTGACGATGGAGAAATCTACGAACCAACTCCTGGAATTTATAAGGAATTATAATTTATGCGGGCGATATTTTGAAAAATAAAAATATATATTTAATATTTGGGGCCTTGGTAGCATTATTGATATTATTATCTGTTGGGGCTCTAACAATGGCCATATTATTCATGCCAGATGGTAGCGGAAATAATATATTTTCATTTTGGAGTGATGAAGTTTCAATTATAGAATTAACTGGCGAAATTAGTTCCAATGGTGGAGATGGGGGAGTATTTGGAGGATATTCTCCAAGTGCTGATGAATATATTAGATTATTAGATAATGCTGAAAATAACGATGGCGTAAAAGCAGTTGTATTAAAAATTAATTCTCCAGGAGGAGAAGTGGTGGCAAGTGAAAAACTTGCAAGAAAAGTAAAAGAAGTTTCTGAAAAAAAGCCCGTTGTGGCATATATTGAAACTATTGGGGCTTCTGGTGCATATATGGCAGCAGTGCCTTCCGATTATATTGTAGCCGAAAAACATTCAATGGTTGGAAGTATTGGGGTAATAATGGGACTATCTCATTATTATGAGCTTTATGAAAAAATTGGAATAAATACTACCACAATAAAAGCAGGAAAATATAAAGATATCGGCTCACCAAATCGACCAATGACAGATGAAGAAAAAAAAATGTTAGAATCTATGACGGACGAAATGTATGGAGATTTTATAAAATGGGTTGCTGAAAATAGGGGAATGGACATAAATAAAACCTACGAAGTAGCAGAAGGTAAAATATATACGGGAAGCCAGGCTAAAAAAGCAGGATTAGTAGATGCCGTTGGTGTTGAACAGGATGCCATTGATAAAGCTTCTGAATTAGCAAATATATCCAATCCTACCGTAGTCTATTATGATGCAAATAAACCAGCTGGATTATTTGGTTTATCTATTAATGATATTGTATATCATTTGGGTTATGGTATTGGCAGGGGTTTAAATCCAAACATAGAACAGAAAACTATTAAATTAAGTTATTAATATTAATTATAAAATTATTTATTAAAATATATTTTCTATTTTTTATTATTTTATTGTCTTCTTTGTTTATTAATTATTAATTTATCTAAATTTGGTGTAAATTATGGTAGAAATTTTATTTAGTGTATTTATTCTATTATTGGGTTTGGCATTACTTAATTATGGTAGTGATTGGTTTGTAGTGGGGAGCTCCAAAGTAGCAAAACATTTAAATGTTTCAAATTTTGTAATTGGGGCAACAGTTGTTGCTTTTGGAACCTCATTACCTGAAATAATAACAAGCGTTTATGCATCATATATTGGCTCCACAGGAATAGCCGTAGGAAACTCATTAGGTAGTAATATAGCCAATGTTGGATTAATATTGGGATTAAGTGCCCTAATTGCTCCAATATATATAAGAAAAGAAAATATTTTAAAAAACGGATATATTTATTTATTATTTACAATCATAGCATTTATATTAGGCTATGATGGTTTTAATTCAATTGATGGTATATTATTATTTATAATGCTAATTTCATACATAACATATACTATTAAAAAAGGAGGATGTTGCGAGGAAATGGGGGAAAATAATGGGAGCATAGTTAAATCAGTGTTATTTACTATTTTAGGACTATTGGCAGTTATAGTTGGAAGTAGCCTATTTGTAAGTGGTGCAAAAGATATTGCATTGTTTTTAGGCATATCTGATAAAATCATTGGATTTACCCTTGTTGCTTTTGGAACCTCATTACCTGAATTGGTGGTTTCAATTACCGCAGTTAAAAGAAAACTGGGAGATATGGTAATTGGAAATATTATTGGTAGTAATATAGCAAATATTGGCGGTGCATTGGCATTGGCTTCCATAATAAGCCCACTCCCAAAAGTTCCTTTTGAAATGACTGTAAATTTACTTTTAACCTCATTGATGGTATTATTTATGTCCAAACATATTCTGGAATTTATTAAGAAAAATAAGGATAAAATACATAACAAAAAAGATAATAACGATAATGAAACCATTTACTCAAAAATAAATAGAATTGATGGAACAATATTAATTTTAATTTATTTAGGATTTATATTATTTATTTCCAATATATTATAAATAGATAGATATATAGATAAATAGATAAATAATAACACATCGTGATACAATGAAACAAATAAAATTAAAAATAAAATTAAATGGAGTATTTAAAGAATATTTCGTTCCAAATAATATAACTGTTTTAGAAGCATTAGAATACATAAATAAAACATACAACGAAAATATACAATATAGGGCATCATGTAGGGCAGGACAGTGTGGAAGTTGTGCCATGACGATAAATAACGAACCAAAACTTGCCTGTAAAACAAAAGTAGAGCATAACACAACAATAGAACCATTGAAAAATTTCATTGTGATTAAAGATTTAATAGTAGATAGGGAACAATATTATAAAAAATTGAATAATATAAGAAATTATGTAGAAAATGAAAAGGAAATTTTTTCTGGCGAAAATATTCAAAATAAAGAAGATACAATAAATGATTCGGAGAATACAGAAAATAATAAAATAGATACCTTAAAAGACAAAACAATAACAGCAATAAACAGCGCCGGGGACATAACCAATATAAAAAAAATAAGGGGTTGCATAGATTGCCTGTCTTGTCTCTCAAAATGTCCAGCAAAGGAGTTTTCAGAATACCCTGGTCCAACTTTAATGAGACAGATTGCAAGATTTGCATTTGATAAAAGAGACAATATAAACAGGTGTGAAATGGCATTTTTTGAAAATTTACCAAATTGCACAACCTGTGGAAAATGTGTTGAAGTGTGTCCAAAAGAAATTGACATAGTACATAATGCCGTGGAAAAATTAAGGGCAAAAGCCTTTGAAAATGGATATTATTTAAAGGAGCATATGGAAGTTCGAAAAAATGTATTAAATAAAAATAATAACAACAGGTCTATAATTAAAGAGAAAACTCCATTGTTGGAAGAAGTGCATAATGAGTATATTGTTGAACATGAAAAAATGAGGGTGGCCTTTTTTACGGGCTGTTTGGTGGATTATAGACTTCAAGATGTGGGAAAAAGTGCTATAAAAATATTAAATGCTCATGGAATTTCTGTAATTATTCCAAAAAATCAAATTTGTTGCGGTTCTCCATTTATACGAACAGGTCAAACGGATGTGGCCAATACTTTAAAAAATCATAATTTAAATATATTTAACAATTTAGAAGTTGATGCCATAATTACTGTATGTGCGGGGTGCGGTAGCACACTTAAAAACGATTACAAAGAAAAAGAATTTAAAGTTATGGATATCACCGAAATATTAAACAAAGTGGGACTTATAAACTATAATCCACTTAAAGACCATACAAAATTAATAGGAATTCCAACAGAGGAACACGATAAAAAAATAAAAATAACATATCATGATCCATGTCATTTGAGAAGGGGACAAGGCATATTTGTTGAACCACGAAAAATATTAAGACATATTCCAAATTTGGAATTTATTGAGATGGAGCTCCCTGACCAATGTTGTGGTGCTGGTGGCGGTGTAAGAAGTGGAAAACCAGAATTAGCAAGTGCAATAGGAAAAAGAAAAGCTAAAATGATAGCAGATACAGATGCCGATTTTGTAATTACTGTATGTCCATTTTGCGAATACCATATAAAAGATAGCATAAATAAATACAATAAAGAAAATGATATTAAAAAAGATACTAAGGTATTAAATATAGTATCTCTACTTGATAAGGTGATTTAAGTGGAAGATAATAATAATAATAATAATAATAATAATAATATAGATATATCCGAAATTATAAATAAATTAAAAAATAAAGAAATAAAGCCATATCAATTAGATGAATTATTTAATTCAGAAGAAGCCGTAAAAATAAGAAGAAAATATATTGAAGATATGGTAAATATGGAGCTCCCTCAAATTTCAAATTATACAATTGACGAAAAAGAGGCTTCCAAAAAAAATATAGAAAATATGATAGGGGCAATACAAATACCGCTCGGCTATGCTGGACCATTAAAAGTAAATGGAAAACATGCCAATAAAGAATATTTCGTTCCACTTGCTACCACAGAGGGGGCATTGGTTGCTTCTGTAAATCGAGGTTGTAGTATAATCTCAAAATGTGGGGGTTGCACAGTTAGAGTAATAGGAGACAAAATGACAAGAGCTCCCGTATTTACTACAAAATCCATAGTCGATGCAATGGAATTAAAAGAATGGATTGAAGCCAATTTCCAAAAAATAAAAGAAATTGCAGAAACCACCACCCGTCATGGGAAATTAAAGAGTATTAGTCCCATATTAATAGTTGGAAGATTCGTATATCCAAGATTTACATACAGCACAGGCGATGCTATGGGTATGAATATGGTAACCATTGCCACAGAAAAAGCCTGTGAGTTCATAACCAGCCAAATCAGAGAGGAAAAAAATATAATCGTTCATATGGCGGCACTAAGTGGAAATGTTTGCACAGACAAAAAACCAGCAGGAATAAACCTCATAGAGGGAAGGGGAAAAACAGTCATAGCAGAGGTTTATTTAACCAATGAGGAAATAAAAAAATACTTAAAAACCACGGCAAAAGCAATTGAACAAGTGAATATGTATAAAAATTTAATTGGTTCAGCCATAAGTAACTCCATGGGATTTAATGCCCATTATGCCAATATTGTAGGGGCTTTATTTCTTGCTACGGGGCAGGATGAAGCCCATATTGTAGAAGGGAGTTTAGGAATAACTGTTGCAGAAAGTGATGAAAACGGACTATATTTCTCAGTTACACTCCCAGATTTGCCGGTTGGAACAGTTGGAGGCGGAACAAGAATTGAAACCCAGAATGAATGTTTAAAAATTATTGATTGCAACGGGGGAGGTAATGCCTTGAAGTTTGCTGAAATAGTCGGGGCTACTGTTCTTGCCGGTGAGTTATCGTTGATGGGAGCTCTGGCATCAGGACATTTGGCAAAGGCGCATTCTGAATTAGGCAGATAAAAAAATAAAATAATTATAATAATTATAATAATAAGGAATACAATATTATAAAAATAGAATAAGATAGAATAAACCAATATAATAATAAAGGGATATTATGGATTCATTTCTAACGGAAACTCAAATAAAAGTATTAAAATTAAGAAAAAAAGGACTAACCCAGGAAAAAATTGCCGAGCAACTTAATACCAGTAGGGCAAATATAAGTATGATAGAAAAACGAGCAAAGGAGAACATTGCAAAAGCCAAAGAAACATTGAAAATATATAATAATATCATAGCCCCATTAAAATTAATCATACCAGAAGGAACAGATGTTTTAGACATTCCAAAACAGATATTGGAAGTTTCGGATATAAATGATATTACTATACCTTATGCTCAATTGGAGATGCTTGAATTAATACATAAAAGTGTGCCAGAATGCCTATATAATCGAGTAGTTAAAAAATCATTTACTATAAATATACTTGAAAATGGAGAATTGTCATTTATGGGATAATATGAAAATAATTAAAGAAATACCTGAAAAAAATATAATTAAAGTTATGCCCGAAAACTTAGATGATTTATGGCACCTATCAAATATAATTTTAAAAAATAATGCTGTTTCTGCAATGACGGAGAGACGAACAGAAGATAAAGGGGATAAATTAAGGGCAGATAGAGGGACAAAAAGAAGAGTTTATTTAGGGGTTAAAGCAGAAAAAATAAAATTTGATGAAAATACCAATAGATTAAGGGTCAGTGGCCCAATAATCCATGGTCCAGAGGATGTTCCAATTGGCTCATATCACACCATAGACATAGAACCACTTAAAGATGTATCCATACAAAAAAACTGGAAAAAATGGGATTTACAAAGGTTAAAAGATGCCGAAAATTCTGCAAAAAAACCAAAAATTATAGTTGTGATTATGGACGATAGCGATGCTACCGTATTTATAATCAGAGATTATGGGGTAAAAGAGATAGGACATATAAAATCAAGATTATCTAAAAAATTAGACTACAAAAGGCAAGACCAAGAAAATATAAATTATTACAACGAAATACTTGAAGTAATGTCGCCATACGAAGGAAAAATACTTGTAGCAGGTCCGGGATTTACAAAAAACAATTTTCAAAAATATCTGTCTGAAAAACACAAAGATATGCTCCAAAGGGTTGTATTTGAATCCACAAACCATACTGGACGATTAGGACTTGCAGAAGTTTTAAAATCTGGTATCGTGGATAGAATTTATGGGGAAGCTCGCCTTAGTAAGGAAACTCAATTGGTAAATAAATTATTAGAAGAAATTTCAAAAAAAGGACTTGCAGTTTATGGTGTTGATGATGTTAAAAATGCTTTAAATTATTCTGCAATTGAAACTTTATTAATTACAGATGAATTTTTAAGAAAAAATAGGAGAATTTTAGAGGATTTAATTAATTCTGTTGAAGCTATTGGTGGGAGCTCCATTATAATCTCCACAGAATATGATGTAGGAAAACAGTTGAAAGCACTTGGTGGAATAGGAGGTTTATTAAGGTTTCCTATTGAATAATTTTTTTATAATTATCTAATTATAAAATCATATATCATTCCAATTAAAGCACTTATTAAAACCACACTACCAAAATATTTTAATGTTATTTTTAGCCCATATCCTTTTTTCATAGTTAATAACAGGGGAAGCCCCAAAGTTGGAGCAGATATTAAAAATGAAATTATCAATCCTTTTTGAATTCCTTCAATCGCAACAGATTTTATAATTGGTATCATTGCATGAGGACATAAAAAAATAAATACCCTAAGTATTGAAACATAAAAATATGAATAAATATTATTTGAAAGAATTAATAATATGGCATCTTTTGAAATAAAAGTAATAATAATCCCAGATATCAAAAATCCAAGCACCATTGAGGGAAGAAATTTTTTTAATTGCCCAATGAATATTTCAAAAAAATTTTCATGATAATTTTTATTTTTAACAATTATATCATAGTTGATAATGGGAGCTCCCTCATTATAAAACAGCAAACCCACCAAAATAGATAACATCAACGATGCCAATATTTGAATAATTGTCATTTCATAGCCTAACATGGACAATGTTAGCATAATGGTTATGGGATTTATTGAGGCAGCTGACACGATAAATGCCATACTCATTCCTAAATTTGCATTTTTTGAATTTAAGGCATTTGCTACGGGAATACCACTTGCAGAACATAAAGGCAGTATTGCCCCAATAAATGATAATATTAGTAGGGAGATAATACTGCCATCCAAATTATGGAGTATTCTTTTTTTAAAATTACTATTAATATTCATTTTTATGATGGTCGATAAAATAAACCCAAATAAAATATATGGAAGTGCCATCCAAAAAAAATTAAAAGAATGTTCCAATATAATAAATATTGTATTGATATTAATTATATTAGTTATATTAGTTATATTTATTATCATTTTTTCCACACTTTGAACAGTCACCGCAGGATTTTACAGCATTGACGGTTTTTATTTTTCTTATTCCTTTTTTTGTTAATTGAATACTGGTTCCCAATGGACAAATATATCTACACCAAAATCTTGGAATTAACAATAATCCCAATAATAAAGCTCCCACTATAACATATAATCGGGCAAAATATGCATTTCCGGCCGCTAAATATGCTAATTTTAAAGAAGTCATTAGGTCAGAAGTATGAATTGGTATGTAATACCTTGGATTTCCATAAAATATGGCAATTATGGCACATACAAAGAACAGATATTTTAAAAAATTTAATATTGTTTTAGTTTCCAACGATAATTTAAATGGTTTTTTTGAAATTTTTCTTCTAATTTTATATAATATATCATTTAATGACCCGAAGGGGCAAATTTTACTACAAAAATCAGCCTTAAATATAATCATATATCCAACAATAAAAGCTACAAAAGGTTTTCTATAATATTTAGATGGACAATCTACCACAGGGCACATATCACAGGCTAAAAAGGGAATTACATAAGGGCACCTGAGCATTACCAATACAATAGTTTCCAATGATACAATGAAAAATAAATATTTCATAATAGTTGGAAACCATTTTTTTAATTTTATTTTATTAAAATCCATAGTTTCACCAAATATACCATAAAAATAAATTAACCATAAATATAGTTAATCTTCAAAAACTGTCCTATATTAGTCCAAAATAATTAAGTAGAATGGGATATAACTACGAAATACAGTTTTATTTTCACCATCATAGTGTGAAACAGTTCGAAGATTGACCATAATAACATTAATAAAAAATTAAAAGAGAAATAAATTTAATTAGCAGGAGTTAACTCTTTATACTCCGAATAATAGTTATTTAATAATTCATTACCTTTTTTAGATTTTACCGGATAGAATCCATGTTTTTCCAATATATTTTGTCCTTCATCAGAGAGCACAAATTCCTTATATTTATATGCCAAATCTTTTTCTTTTGAGTTTTTCATAACTCCTACTGTGAAAACGCCTTTTTGTATATCGAGGTATTCTCTGGGAATATCTATAACTTCAACATTTCCCTTTATTCCCTCCAATGTTATGCATCTTCTTTCAACTAATGCAGCATCACATTTTCTATCTACAACAGCATCCAACATCTTCCTATAACAATCATAATCTTTTGAACTTTTTTCATAAATTTTTTCGATTAATTCTTTTTCGGGTTTTAATGCTTTTATTGCTGGAATCGTTGCTTTTGAGTTTGTGTAAACTATAACATCTTTTTCCAATAAATCTTCTAATTTAGTTATATTCTTAGGGTTTCCTTTCGGAGTTATTATTACCCATTCTGTAAATTGGTAGATTTTATAGTCTGGTTCCATTAAACTTTCGTTTGTTAATATTTCTGAATGACTGATACTTCTTGGTAAAAATACATCTGTATAGGCACCATTTTCTATTGCTTTCCTCAAAGTTCCAGCTGATGCTCCTGTAAATTCAACTTTACAGTTATATTTTTTTTCAAATTCTTTATTTACTTCTTGAAGTGCTTCTGTTGGGCCTCCGCAACTATAAACTACCAATGTCGGAGTTTCTGTTGTCGTTGTTGTTCCTGTTTTTGAAGCATCGGAGACACAGCCACTAAACATAAGGCTTATCCCAATAATTCCAATTAATATTATTGTTAATTTATTCATATTTGCACCTATTAATTTTTCTAATGTGTCATTAATAATGTATGAGGTTAAATTTACTAAAATAGTATATATAAATTTCTATTTAATATTATTAATAATAAAAAAAACATATTAATTAAATTAATACTAGTATTTTCAGATGAGTTTTAGTTAAATATGATTTTGAAATTATCTTTAAAGAGTCATATGAGAAGCCCCAAATAAAATAAAAATAAAAAAATAAAAGTATTCCTCCTAAAAAGGTTCGGAATACCTATAAAATTGCCAAATATATATCTTAAAATTTGCAAAGCAAATTTTTACGATATCTCTAAAATCTTTAAGTTATCACTTAAATGTGCCTTCCCAACATCAGATTTAGATTTTAAAACTTTTCCTACCATATAGGCATAATTTCCGCTTATTCGTAGTTTTTCAACCAATTTATCGGCATAATTCGGATTTACAGATATAAACAATCCACCCGCGGTTTCGGCACCATATCCTTTTAATAATTGATGTCCAAACGATGAAGACAGATAGTCGGTTTTTTTAATAATCGGAAGAAGATTTATCTCTATATCGACATCACTTTGTTCAGCCATTTCTTGACTATGTCCCAATATTCCAAAACCCGTAATATCCGTCATTGCATTTGCTATCTTTTCATTATTTTCCCGCTCCAATTCTCGCAGTGCCATTAGTGCCCCCCGATTTGAAGTAGTCATTAATTCAATAGCCTTATCAATTATTCTTTCCTTTTCTTTTGCAGTTATTTCCAATAGGTCTTCATATTCTTCCCCTACTCGAGATAGTGCCATAGCCGACTGTGTGCCCAATGGTTTTGTCAATATTAATATATCTCCTTCTTTCGCCCCTCCTTTTGTAAGTATATCCTCTTTTCTACCTACGCCACTAACAGAGCCCCCAATTATCGGAGCAGGGTTTAATATGGTATGTCCGCCGATTATTGTTGTATCATCAGCCCTACAAAAGTCCTGAAATCCTTTTAACATTTCTTTTGCACATTCTATCGGAAGATTTTGAGGAATTCCCATTATTACCAATACACCAATTATATCCAATACGCCCATAGCATAAACATCGCTTATAGAGTTGCATGCTGCTATTTTGCCCTGTGTATATGGGTCATCTACAATGGGAGTAAAAACATCTACGGTTTTTACTATTGCAAGGTTGTTTCTAATAATTACGGCGGCATCATCACCTAATCCAACGAGGGTTTTTTCTAAATCTTCTTTTGATATAATGTCTTTTACCAGTGCCTCTAATTCTGTGTTGGGAAGTTTGCAAGCTCATCCATGGAGCTCCACCATTTGAGTTAATTTTATATCTTTTGATTTAATATTATCACCAAATTAATATTTAATATAAATATTATTTATGTTAGTTATATATATATAATTCTTCACAATTATAATATATAATTTATAAGTATTTTTAATTTTTAATGTGGTTTATATGATTGATATACCCAATTATAAAAATATGACTTCTAAAACTATTGTTTTTGATTTGAATGGTACTCTTGCAATAGATGGAATAGTAAATGATGAGGTAAAAGAATTATTAATAAAACTATCCAAAAAATATAATATTGTAGTGATTACGGCCGATACATACGGAACTCTTAGAAATGAATTTAAAGAGTATGATTATACCATTGAAATTATAAAAAATACAGAAGAAAAAGGCGAAAAGGCACAAAAATATTCTCCATATATTGCCATTGGAAACGGAAATAATGATATAGAGATGTTTAAAAACTCTGAGCTATCTGTAGCCATAATTGGAAAAGAAGGTTGTAATGGCAAATTATTATTACACTCCGATATTGTGGTACATAATATAGTTGATGCAATAAATTTATTTTTAAATGAAAATAGATTGATTGCAACCCTCAGAAAGTGAACTACCCTGTCCGTAAGGGCGGGGTCTTCCCGCCGACATTAGATAAAAATATAATAAAAATATAATAAAAATAACTAATAATAGAGTAATTTTTTAATTTATTATAATTCTTCAATTTTCTTTTTATTTCGTGGCATACATATTATTTCCCTTACTTCACTATCAAAAAAGTTTTTCATAATTGAAGGTTTTAAAACTATTGCCGTATCTACTCCCTTACTTCTCCCCCCTATAGCTATAACTTCCTCTTTTGTAGGTATTAATCCTGCATCTGCTGCCATTAGAGATACCTCATAAGCCACTTTTAAACCATGCCCAAAATTTCTTAAAGTTTGGGCAATAATTTCAACAGGATTTGCTCCACCAAATTTAGTTGAAATTGCTCTTTCTACACCACTAAGAGCATGACCTCCCATGAATACTTTTGCCCCCTGCTCATTTAGTTTTTTTATGGTTTCTTCATCAATGGACATTTTATCCACTTCATGAAACCCTTGATGGTAGGATACGGTTGATACAGATATATTTAGCTTTTTTTCTTTTATTATTTCCAATAATTTCAATGCTGAATCTCCCGTTGTAGATGATATTACTATATTTTTAATATTTAATTCTTCTGCCCTATTCACTGCCAACTTTAAAGTCTCCTCTGTGTTCGGAGCTCCTGCATATTCAAAATAAGTAATGGATTTTTCCATAATATCACCGATTTTTTTATTTTTAGGTGATATTAGTCTAAAAATCTGTGATTTTTAGCATATAATATCACCGATTTTTTTATTTTATTTTTTTATGGTTTCTTTATTTTTTAAATCATATTCCATTAAATCTTCTGCTACAATAATTTTGAAATTATTGTCATTATATTCATTATTATTTTTAATAATATTTTCTATTTCATTATAATATATTTCAATATTGTCATCATATCTCGCCGAGATATGGGTCAATATCACCGTATCCACACAGGCAATTTTTCCGATATTTACAGCATCTTCTATGGTGGAGTGCATGGTTTCAACTGCATTATTTTTCTTGGAGCTCCCAAATGTTGCCTCATGAATTAATACTGTACAACCAATTGAGTTTAAAAACTCCCCAAAATCTTCAATTGGCATGGTGTCTCCACTATATGCTACGCACATGCTATCTTTTGGAGGTAAAAGCACATCATTTGGGTATATGATTTTTCCATTTTTCAATTTTACTTCGTTGCCATCTTTTAATGATTTTAAATCTGGTCCAACTTCTACGCCTAATTCCATGGCTTTCTTTAAATTTAATTGTGGTTTCTTTTTCTCTTTAAGAATATATGCATAACAAGGTATAGAATGATTTACTGGATAGGCATATGCCATATATTTTTCACTATCTATTATTTTCATTGGTTTTTTGGAATTTATCTCATGGACAGTTATTTTAAAATTAATGGAATGATATCCAATTTTTAAAATATTTTCAATTGTATTTTTTATTTCAGGCGGACCATATATATTTATTGGTTCTGTTCGTCCATTAAATCCAATTGATTGAAGAAGCCCTGCAAGTCCTAATATATGGTCACCATGAAGATGAGATATGAATATATTATTTATTTTCATGGGTGATATGTCTGTGTATATCATTTGTCGCTGAGTTCCCTCCCCACAATCGAATAAAAAAACCTCGCCATCGTATTTAATTCCTACTGAAGAATGATTTCTATGTTTTGTTGGAATAGCCGCACCAGTGCCTAAAAAAATAATTTTCATAATATCGCCCAGATGGTTTATTATAGTAAGTTCAATAACTGTTCCTTATCCGTCCAATTATTAATAAATTTCTTCATATATTGGTAATAGGTTAGATTTTAGCTTTTCATCATAGCATCTCTAAATTTTTCTCTGAAAAATTTATACGATCGTAAAAATCGCTTTGCGATTTTGAGACAATTTAGTGAAAAAGACCGAAGATTGACCATATTTATTTATTTGAAAAGTAAAAAGTTCTCAAACCTATTTATATAGTTAATCGACATAAAGTGTCCCTTAATTGTCCCAAATAATTTGAGTTGGATATGGCATATTAATAGAATAGAGTCTATTAGTACATAAATATTAGGAAAATCGTTCGTCGATTTACTATAATGGAGCTCCTGAATACCCCTAAAAAATGATTAAATTTATTTTATATTTTTTCATCGGCCATATTTTTTAAATCATTATCATCTATGGAATTTACCCAGTTTTTAACATCATTGCACCAAGTTTCCATAGCATTTTTAATAGCATTTTTTATCTCTTCAAAAGGAATTGCCATATATACATAAAAATAGCCCCCTTCTTTAAGATTAATTTGTTTCCTCTTTGCAAGACCTGCATTTACAAGACTTTGGACAGCTCTTTGAACCGTGCTTCTATCTCTATTAAGTTTTTCAGATATATCATTTACCTTCAAAGCTCCATTATTTAATAATGTAAAATATACTGAAACATCAAATGTCTTTATACCAAATACGCAACACATTATACTACTCAAAGTAAATGTTGAACATGGAGTTTTAATCATTAATTTAGCCATAATACCACCGATTCTAATTTATTAAGTTATGTAGTGATAAATTATATATATATTTATCATTATAATATACACCACCAGTATATTTATAGTGTGTTCGAAAAATGTGTTATAAGGATTTAGTTTATTAGATTATACTATTTAATATTTTAACATAACATTATATTATTGACTGTAAAAAGTTCTCGAACGCCATATATAATTCAAATATATAATAAAATAGATATGGGGGCACAAATATGAAAATAAAAGAAATAATGAATCCAACAGTGTATAAATTAAGTGAAACCTGCACATTAGCCGAAGCATTCAATATGATGCAAAATAAAGGGATAAAAAGAATATTTGTAGAAGATTTTAACAACAAGATAGTCGGGGTATTAAGTTATGGTGACATAGCAGAGGCAATTGTGAAAAATTCCAATGAATTATTGGATATTATGGCCAATAATATAAAAAATATTTCATTGAAAGAGGTTTTAACCATTAATGAAAACCACGACATAAAAGAGGGGGCAAAAATTATGGTTCATGCAGGTGTATCTGCTTTATTAGTTATAGATGATAATAATAATTTCGTTGGAACCATATCGCAGACAGACATACTTAGATATACGATTAAAGAAAATATATTATAATTAATAAATAATAATAATAATAATAATAAATTAAAAATAATAAAATAGAGGAAAATTATGAAAATATTAGTAGTGATTGCACCAGAAAATTTTAGGGATGAAGAATTATTTGAACCATTGCATATATTTAATAAAAATAATATTGATTTCGATGTAGTATCTACTACAAAGGGAGAACATACCGGTATGTTGGGCGGAAAAATAACAACAACCACGAATATTGACGAAATAGATGAAAAAGATTATTGTGGAATTGTTATAGTGGGTGGCTCGGGTTCAAAAGAATATTTATGGAATAACAACAATTTGATAAATCTTGTAAAATCGTTTTATGAAAATAATAAAATAGTTTCAGCAATATGTATATCTCCCGCAGTTCTTGCCATCTCCAACATATTGAAAAATAAACGAGCCACAGTATTTCCATCAAATGATGCAATTGAGGAGCTCCTAAAAGGTGGTGCAATATATATTGATGAAGGTGTTGTTGTTGATAAAAATATAATTACAGCAAAAAATCCAGATTATGCAACTGATTTTGGAATAAAAATTGTAGAATTGTTAAATATAGTTAATCTTCAATAACTGTCCCTAATTCGTCCTTTGTTATATAATTATTACTATGAATACTGATTTAGTTTCAGTAATGTATTAACTGAAATAGTCCGAAGATTTACTATAAATAATTGGCATCAGGTTCAAAAGTTCTCATCACATTAAGGGAAGCCCCAATCAGCCGGGGATAACATCATCATTTGCCAATATTTTATTTTAATTATTTAACGATATGAATAGTTTTTTCATATTCTTCTTCAACATTATTATTTTCTGAAATATATCTGTCTAAAATATTTAATATGCCTTTAATCAATATTTTTTCATTAATCGGGTCTAGTTCAATATTAGAACTAATAATACAATAAAGAGGAATCCCATTTTTAACTATTGAAATGATATATTTATATCCATCTTCTGATTTAATACTTATCTTCTGTAAGTTATTTATTCCCCCATTATTATTTCTAGCATATTCAAACAATGCGCTATATTTTGCTGCTATTTCGTCAGGATTTTTAATTGTAGATATAATTGGAAGTCCCTCTTCACATGCAATAGTGATATCGGACAAATTATTTTCCAAAGCTAATTCTATTAACTCATATTCATTTGATGCATTATACATTTCTTGTTTTTTTGGAGTAGAACTTTTCTTTAATTCAAGAAGTCCTTCAATAACCTCATTTTCAAGCTGTTCTTTCTCATTTTGTTTTATTATATGTTGTTGTAGTTTATATACTTTCCATATTACCATGACAATTAAAAAACCTGAAATCGATGCCAAGAATAATATATAAATAGATTCCATAAATCATCCCTCCCTCTATTTTATTATAATATTAACTTCGGGCGTTATATCCAATATATTCTCCCGAATCATACTATTTATTTTATCAATAATATAGGGAATATTTATTTTCTTTTTGATAAATCCCATTTTCTTTTTTGGCATTATTTCAATATTGCATCTACATATATATCTATTGTCATATTCCACAGATACATCTAATGAATATGAAGAAATATTTTCTTCATTGCTAATTATTTTATGTATTTTCTCCTCAAAATCCTTTTTTAAATTTAATAATTCTTCAGGAGTTGGTTTAGATATTAAATTAATATAATTATCTATTAGCTCATCATCTGGCATCCGTATGCCCAATTTTTTCATTAATTCTTCTTTTGATAAATGTTCTTCTTCCTCTTTCTTTTTTTCATTATTTGCAAGTAATGAATCCATAAATTCATTTAAGTCTTCGTCTTCTTCGCCATTGTTTTCTGTGGTAGTTTGAATATTTTGCATTAAATTCATTTTAGGACAATATTCTTTTAATATATTTATTTTATTAATATCATAATCAAATATATCTACCACTGAATTAGGATTATTTAACAAATCTTCGGCTAAATTTTTGGAACTTTCGCCACATAAAACTCCATTATTATCTTCATATGCCATCAATATGGGCGTATTATTGTCATAAATGATATATGCTTTTTTATATTCGTTATTGTCTTTATTAAATACCTCAATTAATTTATATCCACTTAAATATTGTTTGTATTCATTTATGCTTACCCCCATATTTAATGGGGCCCCCTCAGGAATATTTAAAACAACTGTGTCATAATCTTTATTATTGGAATATATATGGTCTGTGTTTTTTATGGTGGTTTTCTCTTCTTCTTTTGGAGCTCCTATTTTAAATATTTCCCCAAACATATCTTTCATAACATTTAATTTATTATCATTATACTCATATACTTCAACCATACAATCCTGTTCTTTCATTTTAGAGATTAATTCTTCTGCTTTTTTTCCAGTGGTCTCATCCATCCCATCAATATGATAATATCCAATTTTTTGCCCGCCTTCTACAAAAATATATCCCTCTTCAAAGCCACCATCCTTTTTTACAGATATTCTCAAATATCCAGTTAAATTTTTAGCGATTTGCTCTATTTCCCCATAGTTACTTGCCGCCTTTATAAAATTTCCTTCGATTACATTAATATTCATTTTTATCCCTGCACTGTGGTAACAATAATAATCCCAATATATTCAAAATATAATATTTATTATATTATAGTCAATCTTCGGTCTTTTTCACTAACTCCTCTATTAAAGCTAATATCTTCATATTACCAATATATGAAGAAATTATAATAATAGGACAGATAAGGGACAGTTATTGAAGATTAACTATATTTATCAATGAGTTCCTAAATACGCCATATATTATTAATATATATTATATGTATATATAATATATATAAATTAATAACATAAATCTTTAACTTTTTTCCATAAAATATTATTTTTATCAAAAAATTCAATATATCTTTTTTTATCTTCGCTATTTATACCTTTCCAGTCAAATAATATATAGTCAAAATCTTGCATCTGAATTAACTGTTGTAGCACCTTTTCAGATATTTTTGCATATTTTGGAATTATATATCCGACGAAACATTTATTTGATAATGATAATTTTGTAAATCTTGGGGCATAATGCCCTCCGCCAAAGGCTATCACCTTATCCAATTTTTTATAAGATTTTGATTCAATTGATGATATGGTATCAATTATGGCATTTGCCATTATTTCTCCTGCCTCATCTATTGCCCATTCTTTTTCGGAGCTCCCTATTTCAACAAAAACAGAGGGGACATCTAAATCAGTTGGTGCATGGTGGATTGCCTCAAATGAAACATCAAAACCTAATTTTTTATATTTTTCTAAATTATTGTATTTATTGATATTTACTAATAAAATAGTGTTTAAAATAGCATCACAGCAACAAACCTCCTCAATATTTCCGCCGTGGCTGTTGTCTGTTGTTAAATTTCCAGAGGTATGAACTGTTAAAGTTGGTTTTTCACTAACACTTCTATGTTTGGATAAAAAAATATAATAATCATAATCTTGGGGGAGGTCTTTTTTGGATAATTCTGTTAATTTTTTAGGAGTTTCAAAAAAATCAATTATACAGTTATTATTTATATTATTTAATTTTTCTAAATTGTTTCTTATATTTATTCCAGCTTTATCTTTTGAAGAATTTATAAATAAATATTTCATTTTTTCCCTTATTTTATTTATTATATATATTGGCATATTAATATATTAATGCAGTTTATGGAATATGAGTTTAATAAGTATTTTAAACCCAGTTATTACATTTGTTCCCCTTGCCATTGAATATTCTGTATATATTGTTTTTATGGGAACTTCTTTAAATTTTAATTTATTTCTTTTAATCAATACGACAAATTCAGAAGAAATTTCATACCTATTACTTTTCAATTGTTCGGCAACTATTTTTGCACTATTGTATGAAAAGCCCCTTAATCCGCTTTGACTATCTGTTATAAAATGTCCGCCCATTAAATATGTTAAAAAATTTAAACCCCAGTTGCCCACCCTTTTAATAATTGGCATATTTTTTACTTCATCTCTATCCATTAATCTACTACCAATTACTACCTCATATTCATCTTCTAAAATTGGTTTTGCAATCTTTTCAATATCTTTGGGGTCATGCTGACCATCTGCATCAAAGGTAACTATTACCTTTGGATTATATAATAATGCACAGCCAATACCTGTTCCAAGAGCTCCCCCCAATCCCCGATTTATAATATGTTTGCATACTATAACGCCCCCTTCATCTTTTGCAAGATTATATGTTTTATCGGAGCTCCCATCATCTACAACTATTATATTATTATATCCTTCATCTTTTAATTTTTTTAATGTGCTTTTTATTAATTCTTCTTCGTTGTATGCTGGTATTACAATGTAAATATCCTCTTTCATAATAATGCCCCCCATTATGTATTAATTATATATTATACTACTATTTTTATTTATCTTTGATTTATTTTTATCACTATGTGGGGCTTAAAATCCCATCATCGTTCCAGCATTATAAATTATAATACCTACAATTGTAGCCACAAATGTTTGGAATAATATTGAAAATGTAGTCCATTTTATGCTTTTTGTTTCAACATAAAATGCAGCAATTGTGGCCACACACGGGACATAAAGCACAGATACAATACATAGCACAAAAGCATTTAATGGTGTCAGGATATTTGCATAATTTCCACCATATACAATATCCATAGTAGATACTACCAACTCTTTTGCCACAATTCCAAACAATAATGCCAGAGCCCCCCTCCAATCTATGCCCATTAATAAGGTTATTGGTTCTAATGTCCTACCAATCGCAATAGCATAACTATTATCAACAGTAGGATAATTCAAAAGCCAATAAAATGCAACAGAACCAGCAACAATTACAGTCCCTGCTTTTTTTAAGAAAGATTTACTTTTATCCCATGTTGATTTTAATATATTATTCCAATCAGGAGTTCTATATGGCGGGAGCTCAAATATAAATTCCTCAGATTTTCCTTTTATTAATTTGCTCAATATATATGATACTGTCCAAATTACTCCAAACATTATACTTATTATAGCAATAGTAAACAATACTGTGTTTTCTGGGAAAAATGCCGCTGCCATAAACCCAATAATTATAAACCGTGCAGAACATGGCATCATTGGAGCCATTAATAAGGTAATTAATCTCTCTTTATGATTTGACATAAACCGAGATGCCATTAATCCTGGAACTGTGCAACCAAAACTAACAATAAATGGGATAATGGATTTTCCACCCAATCCCATTTTTGACATGTATTTATGCATAAGTGCGGCTACTCTGGACAAATATCCTGTATCCTCCAATAATGACAATGAAAGCATAATTAATACAATCATAGGAAAAAATTCCAACACACCACCAACTCCTGCCAGAGCTCCATCAACAACAACACCAACATATTGCGGAGGTAGGGCATAAGTTAAATAATTTCCAACATATTCGAATATCATGGCCACATATCCTGAGAATATATTTCCAA
Source organism: Methanococcus aeolicus Nankai-3 (assembly GCF_000017185.1). Classification (NCBI taxonomy): domain Archaea; kingdom Methanobacteriati; phylum Methanobacteriota; class Methanococci; order Methanococcales; family Methanococcaceae; genus Methanococcus; species Methanococcus aeolicus. Next base: position 753,759 of record NC_009635.1, read on the forward strand.
CACCAAAAACAAAACTATACATAAGATACATTACAATACCGAAAATGCAAAGTCCATATATCGGATGTAATACTATGGGGTCAATATCATCATATACCTGATTTTGTTCTTTTATTACATCTTTTAAAATTTTATCAGATTTTTTATATCTTTGTTCTACAATGTAGCTTTCAATATCATGTTTAATCTCAGACTCAATTTTTTCCGTTATTTGTTGCACAAAATCCATCAATTTTGGGTTATTAAATGATTCTAATACATCAGGGTCTCTTTCAAATAATGATAATGCTATCCATCTTTTTGGAACTGTTTTAAATTTATCGGGAATGGCATTATTGGGATAATATTCATTTATTTTTTCCACAACTTTATTAATCCCATCTTCAAGAATATCAGAATATTTGATTATAGGTGGTTCTTTGTATTCATAACTATATATTGCATTTTTTAATTCTTCCACTCCAATTCCAAATCTACCTGAGGAAGTGATTATAGGTAAATTTCCTAATTTCTCACTTAATTTTTTAATATCGAGTTGTAATCCGTGTTTTTCGGCTTCGTCAATTAAATTTAAACATAATATGGGAAATTTTCCAAGTTCGAGAAGTTGTAAAGTTAAATATAAATTTCTATTAATATTGGGGGTATCAACTACATTAACCACAATGTCACTGTATTTTAATATATAATCTCTTGCTATTTTTTGGTCTATTGAATCAGACATTAAAGAATATATCCCGGGCAAATCTACAACTGCATATTCTTTATTACTACCATCTTTTAAAATTCCTTCTTTCTTTTCTACTGTAACTCCTGCCCAATTTCCTATCTTCTGTCTCATTCCAGTAAGTAAATTAAATAATGTGGTTTTTCCAACATTTGGCTGACCCACCAATGACACGGTATTTTCCATATATTCACCAATATATAATTATAATCTATTTCTATATGTTTATAATCGTTAAAAAATATTAAGATATCGGCATGATTATTAGGGGAGCTCCATAAAATAATAACATCTCAATATATATGTCCTTACAATAATAATTATATTGATTACATTTATTTATGACATTTTTTATTACATCCCGAGCATGAAGATTTTGCGATAGAATGCATAATTTTATCAAAATATTTTTTTAATAATTTTATCAAATTCATTTAATAAACCCACTATATAGTAATAATTAATTAAATATTAAACATTATAATTCGGACAATATAACAATATATTATCTCATTCAACAAGTATATAATTTGCTATTTCTTTACCTATTGCTATTTTTGAATTTCCTACCCTTATTATCATTGGGTCAATATTTGAAGAAATGATGGTTATTTTTGAACCTATCCTAATTCCTAATTCACATAATTTTTTAAAATCTCCATTCATATTTAAAACAGTGTATGTCCCAGGAGATTTATTTGATAAAGATTCCACCATACCACCAATATTATATATACTAAATATTATTATATATTTCAATTTGCCAAAAACAAATTATTTGGCCCTGGAAAAATTAAAATATTTGATTTTGATATATTATTTTATAAAATTCCTTTGGACTTTTAATTTATTGAATATCATATAAATTAAAAATTTAATTTTCTTTTTAATTTTTTGCCCCACTTAAAAAGCTATGAAAACCCGAAGGTTTTCATTTAAACCATTCTTTCGGTTAATTATAGTAAGTTCAATAGCCGTCCTTATCTGTCCTAATTATATGTGGTTTTATGTTTTTTAGTAATATAGTAGGCTATTTTGGCTTAATTGTAGAGTATATTTATGAAAAAGACCGAAGATTAATGATATTTATTTTTTTAATATTTCTGCCTTATCAGATTTTCCTACTATCACTTTATCAACTTTTGTAAATATACCATTTTCGACAACCCCTGGAATATTGTTTAATTGTTTTTCAACTTCTTCGGGATTATTTAAATCAATAAATACATCAATAATCATATTTCCATTATCTGTAATCACTGGGCCCATTTTTTTATCTGCCATCCTAATTGAAGGTGCTGAATTCATTTTCAATAATTCATTTAATACGGAAGAATATGCAAATGGAAGAACTTCAAGAGGAACTGGTGTATTTTCCCCCAATGAATCCACAAGCTTACTTTCATCCACAATAATTATGAGCTCTTTTGCACAATAATCAATTATTTTTTCTTGAGTATGGCAACCACCGCCACCTTTTATAACATTTAATGTCTCTTTATTCACTTCATCAGCACCATCCACCGCAATATCTAACTCTCCATATTCGTCAAGAGATACCAATGGGATGCCATACTGAATAGCCATCATTCGAGATTCGAATGATGTTGGAACTCCAAATACATTTAAACCCTCTTCCGATATTTTTTTGCCCAATTCCGCGATAAATAAATTTGCCGTAGTCCCTGAGCCCAATCCTACAATCATTCCATCTTTTATAAATTTAAGGGCCTCATTTACTGCATTTAATCTTGGGTCAGCTTCTACTTTAACTGCTTTTTTTCTTGCCATATTTTCACCGATTTTTTATATCTATGTTGTTTTATACAAAATAGTTGTTAAAATAATATATAAAGATTACACCATAAATATATCGTATTCGAAAAGTTTGTTTAATTTTAAATATATATAGGTTTATAGTAAGTTCAATAACTGTCCCTAATCCGTCCTAAATTTAAGTAATGAATTAGTGATTTTAGCTTTTAATAATACGAATAGTTTAGTGAAAAAGTCCGAAGATTAATTATGGTGTAAATATGTGCCAACATAAAATTAGTATATTAAAATATTATGATGTAAATTGTTCCTAAATATATTTATTATATAACTATACGCCACAAGATTGGCATATTAAATATAATTAGTGCAAGGAGCTCCTAAACTACCCTTCCTTAAACTACAAAAATAAGAAAATTAAAATAATTAATAAAAATATATTACAATCTCATAGGGATATTTTTATCCATACAATATTTTTTTAACTCTCCAACAGTGTATTCTCTGTAATGCAAAATACTTGCCATAAGTGCAGCATCTGCTTTACCATATTCAAATACCTGATGAATATGCTGGGGAGCTCCGCAACCACCACTTGCTATAACTGGTAATTTTATATGGGTAGAAATTGATTTAGTTAATTCAATGTCATATCCGTCTTTTGTCCCATCTGCGTCCATACTTGTTAAAAGTATTTCTCCTGCACCTAATTCCTCAGCTGTTTTAGCCCATTCAATAGCATCAATGCCGGTTTCTTTTCTACCTCCATAAATAAATACTTCAAACCAGCAATATTTATTTTTATCAACTTTAACGACATTTTTATCTTCAAGCTGTTTTGAATCTAAATCCTCCTCATTAACATAATGTCTTTTTGAATCAATTGCCACCACAACACATTGGGCACCATATAATTCACTTGATTGTTTTATCAAATCTGGATTGTGTATTGCCGCTGTATTAACTGATATTTTATCAGCTCCTGCCCTAAGTATTCTCCTAAAATCGTCGGTGGTTCTTATTCCTCCTCCAACGGTTAATGGAATAAATACTTGGTCAGCTGTTTTTTCAACTAAATGCTCAATTATATCCCGTTTTTCATGAGATGCCCCAATATCCAAAAATACTAATTCGTCAGCTCCCTGCTCATTGTATATTTTTGATAACTCTACTGGGTCACCTGCATCACGGAGCTCCACAAAATTTGTTCCTTTAACTACTCTTCCATTTTTAATGTCCAAACATGGTATAATTCTTTTTGTTAACAATTTATCCACCAAATATAATTTATAGATATGTTATATAGTAAGTTCAAAAACTGTCCCTTTATTGTCCCAAATATTGAGTTGAATAGGGCATATTAATAGAATATAGTCTTATTTACGAAAATATAGTGGAACGGTTCGAAGATTGACTATAATCTTTTTGGATTAAATTCTTCTATATCAAAATCGTCCATATCAAAATCGATGTCCTCATCCGATTTATCCTCCAAAGGTTCTTCCCCAATAATTGCGCCCCTTAAATCTTTTGCAATATTCAATGCTCTTTCTGTTGCAATTCCTTCTTCAATATATGCTCCTGCTAACTCATCGGATAATTTTATAAGTTCTTTTCTAAATTTGGAATTTTTAATATCTATTATGGGGACATTATCTATATATTGTTTTTCAACTTTTTTATCATAAGGCAATATTGCCAACAATTTATCAACAACTTCTTCAAATTGAACATTCCCCATATCCATATTTACTACTGTTCCTATAATGCCAATATCTAATTCATCCAATAAGTCTGCTGTTTTTAATGTATTTGCTATTCCTGGAATACTATCATTTGATACCATTATTATATTATTTAGTCTTTCCGATCCCACAAATAATAGATTTCCTTCTGTTATATTGGGCGGCAAATCATATATAACTACATCAAATTCTTTTTCCATTAAATTTATTAATTCCACGACTTTTTCAGGGTTTGAATTGGTATTGAAAGCTTCTGGTGTGGCATCACATAATATCAGTGATAATGTATCATATTGTTGAATCATATCTTCCAATGGAATGTCTCCATTTAGGTATGCATTTAGGGTATTTACATTATTTTCAAATCCAAATAACATCGGAGCAGTAGTTCCGTATAAATCACAATCCACATAAATAGTTCTTACGATTTTACTTAAATGATATGCCATATTTGTAGCGATTGTGGTTTTTCCGGTTCCTCCTTGAATGCTATAAAATCCTATTTTCAAAATCATCACCCTGGGTTCCAAAAATATAGAAAAATCCAATGACATATATCAATGTTTTTATATCAATGTTTCATGAAATTCCACATATTCATTATATTAAATCGACAAGATAATAAATCGATAGATAATTTGTGTTAATTTTATATACAATTAACTATGTTATTCCAATGAAGGACATTCAATTGTCGATTCACCATATATATTTAGGCCCCCAAACATCTATAAATACATTATTTTAATTATTGAGCCCCAATCGTTTTGGAGGATTTTCTATTACAATTTTATTTAAATCATTATTATATTCCTCTATCGAATATTTAGAGAATAATTTATTATTTATATCTTTAATATTTTTGTTATATATTGTTATTTTTATGTTTTCATTGTATTTTGTAGTTATATTGCCCTTTTTTATAACAATATTATTTGTAGTATATTTATTACTCCAGTCTGCATAATTTTTAAATGAACAAATCCAAGTATAATTATCTTTTAAGGCATATATTTTATTTTTATCATAATATATGCTATCTGCAACATATACTCCAAATTCTTCATTGTGTGGTTCAAGATAATATTCTTTAATATAATGAACTCCATAAACTTCATTATTTAATAATCCCGGAACTTTAATTATTGTAATATTATTTTCTTTTGATATTTCTTTATGGCCAGGGATTACAACATAATCCACCCTGTCACCAATGTTTAATTTCCAAAACATATTTTTATTTTCCTTTCCAAATACCATATTGTAAAGTGTTTTATCATTGGAATACAATAATAATCCATCTACATTTTCACTTAGTGCATAGGCATAATTCTTTACAAACCAATAATTAAAATATTCGTATCTATTATTCATTTCGGTGTCATTTGCGGGTGAGACGGAGCTTCCTTCATAATACCAGTTAGAATTATATTCGTCGTTATCATTCCAATTGGGTTCTCCTTTTTCGTAGTGGTAATAGTTATTTTCAGATTCTGCTCCTTTCTGCCAATAACCTGTATTATTTGGTCCTTCATAGCTTATGGTTTCAGGATAATATCCACCCGTTGGGTCATTTTCAAATGTTTCTGGTGCTTTATCAACATATATCATAGGATAATGACTCATTGCCAATATATCTAAGTTTTTAGCGTTGTATTTAGTTTTTACATCTGATGGAGTATATTGAATATGAGTATATTGATTATTATACCATTTTTTAAACCAGTAATTATTTAATAAATCATTCAATTCATTATTGTCCACAATATTTTCTTTTTTAATGTCTTTTATATTCTCAGAACCTGTTGAGATATATGTAATATTGATATTCAATAATTCCGACAACGATTTAATTGAATTTATTTTTTTAGTTAATAATTTGTCGTCAATCATATCTACTTTTATCTTTCTTTTTGCAACACTTATGGCATATTCTCCATTTTCGTCTGGAACCACTTTTTGCACTGCCACACCATTAATAACCACTTGTTCATATTTTGGTGGAACTTTATTTATATATGCAAAACTTCCATTATTCTCTGAAACATAATTTCCAACAAAATCTAAAATATCTTTATCATCTGGATTTATTGGATTTGTCATCAATATTTTTTTAGGTTTGATTCCATAAATTCCTTTTTCTGCATCTATTGGCATAAGGATTTTTTTAGGCATAGCAATTATTTTTTCATCGTCATTACCCATAAATATATTGTCGTTTGAAGATAAATAATTTTTATCCGTATAAAATATTACAATATTTTCGTTATTCAGGTAGTAATCAAACTGTTTTTCACTAGTTATTGACGATAGGGGAATATATTCAATTGGTATGGTGGAACTCCACTTATAATTCATAGCATTACATCCATTAACCAATAAAAATATAATTCCAACTATGAATACATATTTTTTCATAAAATCACCGAAAGGGATTCATCAAAGCGATTTAATAAAATTTGGTTTTTATTATACTATAATCTATATCCGAGTATATTCTTTTTAATTAATATGATATAATTATTTATTATGATATTATATATCCCTTTAGGTCAAAATATTGTCAAATCATATTATTTGATAAAATTAATAATTTAGAAAATAAATAATTAAATGTATATTATAAATGTATAAAAAATAAAATATATCATATATGGTGTGTAGGGAGCTCCCAAAATTCCTTCGGAACCAAATCTTTGATTCTTCAAAATCGCAAAGCCATTTTTACAGTCGTAAAACTTTTCCTCTGGAAAAGTTTGAGATGGTTCAAAAAAAACATATGGTCTTTTGTAGATTATTATGATTATAACAATTTTCCTTTGGAAAATTTTAAAGCTCCATGAACAAACTTTTTGAATACGCCATAATTCATAGTATTTTCAATGAATTTTTGCAGTTAAATATTCTATTATTATTTTAAGTATACTATTTTACATAACCTAAAAATTTTTTTTTGGATATATTAGAACACACTTTTGAACAAACTATACAAGAAAACCATATTATATATATAGTAAAAACATCAAAATTATATTATTTATTATATATATTTAAAATTAGTTGAATTGTTATATTATATACTATGTAGATATTATATATTATTATATTATGTGAGACTGGCAGGGAGTTGGAGGGATAATATGATGATAGAAATAGGCACAACAAAATATGTTATTTATGCAAAAGTTATAGTTGATGGATATGTTGAAAAACATGATATTATTGGAGCAATATTTGGTCAAACCGAAGGACTTTTAGGAAGCGACCTTGATTTAAGGGACCTCCAAAAAAGTGGAAGAATTGGGAGGATAGATGTTGAACTTGAAAATATAAATGGAAAATCATACGCAAAACTAATTTTTCCATCTAGTTTAGACAGAGTTGAAACAGCAATAATTGCTGCCACAATTGAAACACTTGATAGAGTAGGGCCATGTATTGCAACAATTAAAGTATTAAATATAGAAGACATAAGAATCAAAAAGAGACAATATATTACGGATAGGGCAAAAGAACTTTTAAAATCAATAGTTGATACTACAATAGATACCTACGAAATAGCCGAAGAAATAAAGGAATTCGTAAGGTCAGAAGAAATAATCGAGATGGGAAATGAAAAGTTACCATCTGGCCCAAATGTTGAGGATTCAGATACCATAATTATTGTTGAAGGGCGTGCTGATGTTCTAAATTTATTACGATGTGGCATAAAAAATGCCATAGCGGTTGGAGGAACATCCATTCCAGAATCCATTATAGAATTATCTAAGAAAAAAACCACCACAATATTTACAGACGGGGACCGCGGGGGAGAACTAATATTAAAAGAGGCCATTCAAACTTGCGATATCGATTATGTAGCCAGAGCTCCGAAGGGTAGGGAAGTAGAGGAGCTCACCAAAAAAGAAGTGGTAAAATATTTAAGGTCCAAAATACCAATAGAACAATATATTCAATTTCATTCCAACAAATGTAACGAATTATTAAAAAAAAGCAAAGAATATAGGAGTAATACCATAAATAACAATAATGACAGTGGTAAAATATCAATTGATTCAATAATCTCTGAAAACGCGACAAACGATATAGGGGAGCTCCCTGTATCCAAAACTTCGAAAAATGAAAGGAATAATACCAAGGTTATTGACGAAAATATTGAGAAAAATAATCAAAATATAAAAGAAGACAATAATATAGAGATTAAACAAAGCGATATTTCTGAAATATTAAAAAAAGATTGTTCTGAACAGTGGGAATATATTGAATCACTATTAAATGACATATCCAACACAGACAATATAAAAATAATAACCAACGACAATATTATAAAAACCATACATTACAGCGAATTAGATAAAATAGATAAATCAGATATTCAAATGGTTATGTCAGATATGCCAATTACTCAAAAAATAACAGATTTATTCCATGAATGTTCTCCGATAATAATTGGAAGAGATATAAATATTACAAAAAAACCGGCAAAGTTAAAAGTTTTTTCTCATGACATGCTAAAAAACATGGTATGTTTATAGTTAATAGCGAAACATGTGGTATCGAAATCTCTGATTTCGAGTAATAATAATCGGAGATTTTTATCTGATGTTATGTCAAAACATGGAGCTCCCGGTATAATAATAAATCCCAAATCAATATCACATTTATGTATTGTAGTTGCAATTAATTAATATTTTAAGACCTAGGAATTATAATAATGTCAACATCTTGCGTTATATTGTATTGACATAAAGGTTATTATTATAGTATTAATAACCATTGTAGTGTATGGCCCTTATTTTGGACATACATACGCGTAATTATTGTAGATTTACCGCTCCATATATATGAACAAACTATTGAATACCCCATAATTTCCTGAAAACTGCGTTTTCAGAGGATTTACGAGGCCGTAGTTAGTAAAGAAATCCGAAAGAATTTCTTCTGATTTTATTAGCTTTGTTGAAAATATACTTAATCAGCATAATTAACACTTAAAAGTTTATATTTCCTTGATTATTTTGGACGAATAAAAAACATATAATTGTCTATTTAATATAGCTAAACTCCTTAAATTTAATATTCGGTGATTACATGCAGAAGGATGAGCTCATCCAACTACATCAGATTTTGGTATATATGAGAAAAGACCTAAATAATAAATTTGGAAATACTATTGAAAAATATTTCGAAAATTACGATAATTTAAAAATATTTCCCCATCATATCCACAGAACAAAAGCAGAACATGTTTATGCCATATTTTTATTAGCTAGTAGTATAGCAAAAATACTATCAGAACATGGCGATGTTCCCAGAAGTGTTTCAAGTAGGTTAAAAGACACAAGTGATAAGATAGAGCGGGAAATTATCCGAAAAAAGAGGAAAATATCTTAATCTGCAAAGGGGGAAATCGTGGATGAATATTTTATGTTTTTTATAATAATATCATGTATATTGTTAATCCCAGAAATACTAAAAAAATTCAATATCCCTGGCATCACTTCCGTAATGTTGGCTGGTATTATTATAGGCCCATATGGAATTGGACTAGTTAAATTGGATGCAGCATTAGAAATATTCGCAATGTTTGGAGCAATATTTTTAATGTTTTTAGCCGGAATGGAATTAGACAATAAAACATTAAAAGAAGAATTTAAAAATTCAACATTTATAGCATTTTCTTCGTTAATTTTACCTGCTATTGGAGGATATGCCATAGGAAAACTTTTTGGATTAAATACCATTGGGGCCCTACTATATGCAGCAATATTTTCGTCCCATTCTATTGGAATAATATATAGTTTAATGGATGAATTGAATATGATAAAATCACGGTTTGGAACCACGGCATTAAGTGCTACAATTCTTGTTGATTTGTTTAGTTTGATAGCTTTATCTGCAATAATAAAAATGAGCTCTGCAACTCAAAATTTAGATATAGTATATTTCATATTGATGGTATTTGGATATATTATTTCTCTTTTAATATTCATACCATTTATTTCAAAAATAATATTCAAAAAATTTGCTAAATTGCATGTGCAAAAAATACATTTCGTATTATTTATAATATTTATATCAATACTTGCGGGAGAATATATCGGCCTACATCCAATAATTGGGGCGTTTATAACTGGAATTGCAGTTTCAGAAGCGTTATCAAAAGAAGAACATGATAAACTATTAAATAATAATTTAAATGCAATAGGTTATGGTTTCTTTATACCGATATTTTTCCTTACGCTGGGCATGACGACAGATATTAGTGTATTATATGATTTAAACAATATATGGTTAATATTGGCAACAATAATAACAGCATCGGTTTTAAAAATAGGTTCTGGATATACATCTTTCAGAATATTGAAATATGACAAGATAAAAAGTTTATGTGGTGGGTTATTGACCATGCCCAAAATATCTGCATCATTAGTTGCTGCATCTGTTGGACTTGAACTTGGAATTTTATCACGAGAATTTTTCGTGGCAATAGTGGTTTTATCAATTCTTAGCTCCATGATAACCCCAATTTTTGTAAAAAACCTCGTAGTTAAAAATAGTTCGGCATTTGTGGACAAATGCAACGAGGAAAAGCGATAAAACGACAAGAAAATTAAAACATCTTTAAATAATAATATATACATAAAAAATACACAAATATATATTATATATTTATAATATTTTTTTCTATTCAAAGAACATTTAAAAACACAATTACAACAATAAATTATTTAAAATACAGATAATTATTTTTTATAGTAAACATAGATAACCTTTTTAAACACATACCCACTACAAATTAGTGGCACTTATTTATATATAATATCTATAACTATATCATTAAAATATTCTAATGAACTTAATGAATATAACAATACAATTATATTTTAAACAAAATAATAAAGGAGATATGATGAAAATAGTTTTTGCATTAGGTGGTTCTGTATTAATGCCTAAAGAAGGGGCATCGGTAGATAAAATAAAAGAATATGCTGATGTGTTTAAAAAAATGAAGGATGAAAATAATGAAATATGTATTGTGGTCGGAGGAGGAAACACGGCACGGACTTACATTTCTGTTGCAAGAGAATTTGCAAATGAATCATTTTGTGATGAAATTGGAATACTTGCCACAAGAATGAATAGTATGTTGTTAATATCTGCACTAGATAATTATGCCGTTAAAAAAGTGCCTGAAAATTTCAAGGATGCGGAAATAATATTAAATTTAAATAAAATTGTGGTAATGGGGGGAACACATCCAGCACATACAACAGATGCTGTTGCGGCATCACTTGCGGAATATATTGATGCCGATATGCTTGTAGTAGCTACAAATGTAGATGGAGTATATGATAAAGACCCGCGAAAACATGCTGATGCTAAAAAAATAAAACAATTAACTACAAAAGAATTATTAAATATTACTGGTTCAGCGTCAATTGAAGCAGGGAGCTCCACGATTATTGACCCATTGGCATCAAAAATTATCGACAGGGCAAAATTAAAAACCATTGTTATTGAGGGAGCTCCCGAAGAGATTTTAAAAATACTAAATAATACCCACAGCGGAACAATAATAAATCCATAGGTGATAATATGGCAGTAGAAAAACATAGCCATTGTATAATGTGCGGAGTATCAATTCCGCCAGATGAAATATTATGCTCCGAAAAATGTAGGGAAGCATATACTAAAAAGAGAAAAAAAATGATTAGAACTCAGCAAATATATTTATTAATTGTATTTGCCGTAATTGCAATATTCATATTAACAAAATTCTTTTAATTTATAGTGAATCAACAGTTAGATGTCCTTTAATGGTCAAAAACATAGGAATTTATGTTAATTATTTAATAAATAAAGTATAATTTAGTAATTTAACAGGCAGGCATCAAGCCAAAAGTCCATTGATTTACTATATTATGGTTGTTGTATTTATCCCCACGATACCACAACCTTTATATATTGCCTCCTCCATCTTTACTGTGCGAGTAAGATAATTAGCGAGGTAGGGTAGCCAGGCCCATCCCGCCGGGCTCATAACCCGGAGATCCGAAGTTCGAATCTTCGCCTCGCTATTTTTTTATGTAATGTAAGAATTATTAATTTAAATATATTATTTATCCATTTTTGCCATATGAATAAATTAATTAGCGAGGTAGGGTAGCCAGGCCCATCCCGCCGGGCTCATAACCCGGAGATCCGAAGTTCGAATCTTCGCCTCGCTATTTTTTTATACAACATAATAACCATAAATTTAAATCTATAATTTATTAAAAATCCATATAATAAAATCTATATAATATCGAATATGTCCCAATTGACAATTATAGGTTTATTTTTGGATATTGCCTAAAATAAAGTAGTGAAATTTTCATTTAAAAATTATTAATATATTTATCTTCCAGATATGTTAAATATGTTGAATAATGTTGAAGTGCAATATCATAATTTTCCATATTGAATTCAATATTCTCCCTATTTTCAAATGATTTTAAATTGTCAATTTTTTGGATTTTTTCCATAATTTGTATATCTGATGGATTATACTCCATAACTTTTTGATAATATGAAATAGATTCCGCATATTTTTTATTATTGTATAACCCATTCCCTTTTTCGATGTATTTTATTATTTTATTATTTTTTTCTATTTCATCAGCATATTGGCCATTGGTTAAATTATTTAATTTAATATATTCTTTTAAAGATAAAGTATAATTTCCATTTTTATATTTTTGTTCAGCTATTTCAACTGATTCAATAATTTCTGATAAAGTATTTATTTTATCAATAATATCTTCTTTATTGTTGTCTGCATACATTTGTGCTTTTTTATAATATTCTATTGCAGAGTAGTAATTTTTATTAGATAGTGCTTTATTTGCAATTTTGACATTCTCATTATACACCATCAACCCATTGAATTCTATCTTTTCCTTTAATTCCTCATTTTTAAAAATTTCATGAGCACAATTATAATATAAATGTGCTTTTTCATATGCATTATGGAGGCACAATCTATCTCCTTTCTTAATTAATTTTAAATACTTCTTTATTTTTTCACAATTTGATTTAGCTTCTTTATCTGCGGGACATATTGATAAAATCATATTAAATATATTTAATGCGGTTTTGTACCTATTTTCATTAATGGCATCATATCCCTCATTCATTAGATTTTTAATTTTATCAATAAATGTCCTACATAAATCAATTTTATCGATTATCTCTTTATTTTTGGGCTCAATCTTTAATATATCGCCATATATTACAGTGGCTTTTTGATAATCGCCAAAATTATATAATTCATCCCCTTTATTTTTTAATCTATCTATATCGTCCAATATTTTTTCACAATATTCTGCCCCTTTCATACCTTCTATATTATTGGGCTCAATCTTTAAAATTTTATTATATATTGCATAGGCTCGAGTATATTCTTTGCAATTTAATAAATTAGTCCCATTATTTAGTAATAAGTTAATTTTATCGATATTTTCATTGCACTTTTTTACTTTATATTTTATATCTTTATCATTTGGCATTAATGTCAATAATTGATTATAATAATTCAGAGCATTTTGATAATTACCCAATTTCAATTCATTATCGCCATTTTCTTTTAATTCCAAGCATTTGCTAAATAATTCTATATTATTATTTAATTCATCATGCTCTTTTTTACTAAATTCCATATTAAGTTCTTTTATTTTTAAAAAATTGCATAATGCCAACCCATAATTAAATTCACTAATTGCATTAATTCCTTCTTCATTATATATTTCATATACTATCTTTTTAAGTCCACATATCTCATTTAAAGCCCCTTCATCATATGGATAGGCATCCAAAATTTCTCGATATATATTATATGCAAGTTCATATTCTCCCTTATTTTGTAATTTTTCCCCCCTTTGCCTCAATATTTCTATTCTATTTAGTTCCCTCCGTATATCTCCCAATACATCATGAATATCCATATCACATGGACATAACTCCAATAATTCACTGTATGCATCTATTGTATCATGATATCTTTTAGAATTGTATAATTCATCGCATTTCTGTTTCAACAATTTAATTTTTTTGATTATGTCATTAAGTTCATTAACTTTATGTACATATTTCTCGTCGTCCGGATTTAATTTTAATATTTTTTTGTAGTTATCTACTGCCAAATTATATCTATAAGTCTTGTAAAATAAATCCCCCTTCTGTATCCATTTTATAATATTATTGATACGATATTCCATATATTTTATTTTTTGGTCTTTTGGATTCAGTTGAATTATATTTTTACATAATGGGATACATTTTTCATAATCTCCGTTTTGATAGTTTAGAGAAATATCCTTATATAGACATATAATTTTATTAGATGCCTCTATTTTTAATTTAGCAGTTTTATTGGTTGGATTTATAGATATAGCTTCTAAATATTTATCAATAGCTTCTAAATATTTGCCTTTAAAATATAATTTATTTCCCTCATTAACTAAATCTTTATCTTTTCCCAGCACAGTATGAATAATATTTTTAATGAACATATTTTCCCTTTTTATATTGCATTGTTAATATATAAAAAAATGAATATATTTGTTGAAATTAGCTATTTTAATAATATCTTGTCAATTTATCGATATTACATAACATACCACAATAATAATAAAACATGAAAATTATTGTTAGATGGATATGGATGTTTAATATATTAATTATTTGCACAAATATTATATATAATGGGGCCTACAAAGATATCAATATATTAATACCATTATTATTTCTATATATTTTATTTTATAAGGTGAATTAATGAGAACTATAATAATAGGAAGTGGTGCTGCTGGACTCACTACTGCATCTACGATAAGAAGATACGATAAAGAAATGGAAATAACCGTAATAACAATGGATAAATATATAGCATATTCCCCATGTGCTATACCTTATGCAATATGTGGCGAAATTCCATCATTTGACGATATAATAATGCACACACCAGAAGAATATAAAAAAAATAGATTAATTGATGTAATCACTGAATCCGAAGTATTAACAGTTAATTCAGAAAATAATAATATAACATATAAGGATAGCAATGGCAAAATAAATGAATTATCATATGATAACCTGGTAATAGCAACAGGCGGTTCCTCGTTTATTCCTCCTATTGAGGGCATAGATTTAGAGGGGGTATTCAAACTAAGAACAATTGAAGACGGAATGAAAATAAAAGAATATGCTGAAAATTCGAAAAGTGCCGTAGTTGCAGGTGCAGGAGCTATTGGATTAGAAATGGCATATGCCTTAAAAGTTATGGGTCTTGATGTGGTTGTAATTGAAATGGCTCCGCAAGTGCTTCCAAGAGCATTAGATATTGACATGGCTGAAACCGTTAAAAAATATTTGGAAGATATTGGCATAAAATTCATAATTGGAAAACCATTGGCAAAAATAATTGGAGAGGATAAGGTTAGAGCAATATATGCCGACGATAGAGAGATTGATACAGACATGATTATATTGGCAACAGGAGTTAGATCAAATACGGAGCTCGCTAAAATGGCGGGCTGTGAAGTAGGAAGATGGGCAATAAAGGTAAATGAAAAAATGGAGACTTCAATACCTAATATATATGCTGTTGGAGATTGTGTCGAAGTTAAGGATTTTATAACTGGGCAGACAACTCTTTCGCCATTTGGAACCACAGCAGTTAGGCAAGGTAAAGTTGCAGGTAAAAATATTGTAGGAATTGAAGCTAAATTTAATCCAGTCTTAAATGCCATGGTATCAAAAATAGGAGATATTGAAATGGCTGGAACTGGTATGAGTGAGCTCGGTGCTCACCAAAATAGGCTCAAAGTAGTAGTTGGAAAATCAAAGGCACTAACCAGAGCAAGATACTACCCAGATGGAAAATTAATAGAAGTTAAATTAATATGCGATAATAACAAGCACATTGTCGGATGCCAGATTGTAGGGGGCGAACGAGTTGCTGAAAGAGTAGACGCCATTTCAATAGCTATTGTAAATCATATGACTTGTAAAGAGCTCGCAGATATGGAATTCTGCTATGCGCCCCCTGTTTCGATGGTAATTGATCCATTAGCTCTTGCAGCTGAAAATGCATGCGATAAATTTAAAAAGATTAAAAAGGAATAAAAATATATTATTATTTGTTTAATAATATATTAATAACAATTAATTATATTCAATAAATAAAGAAAAAATTAAAAAGGGGATATTATGGATATGGAAATGCTTGTTGGATTAATCGATATCATCGAACAAAAAGGAGTGGGAATTCAACTATCCGTAGAAGGTCAAAAAACCGTTGAAATAACAATAAATGATAAAAAAATAGATATTAATATAACAAATCCTTCAAAAATAGGGGATTTAATAAAAGAATTAAATCTAAAATAAATAATATTAACTATCATTTATCTTATTTTATTTTTATTTAGATTATCAAAATTATTTTAAAAAATTATTTTAAAAACAAAAAAATTAAAAGATAAATCCGTTAAAAGATTATAAATCTTTAACTGCTGGAACAACTTTTTTACCGATTAATTTAATGCTGGTGTCTTTGTTTGGTCCAATTGGGGAACCTGCAACAATTTGTGTTACTCCCATTTTTCCAAGAGCTGCTATTTTTTCAACTACTTCATCAGGTGTTCCGTATAAGGAGAATGCTTCTAACATTGTATCATCTACTGTTCCAAATGCTGTTCCGAAGTCTCCTTTTTTCAATGCTGCACTAATTGTTGCTACTTTTTCTTGGTCAATTCCATGCCTTTCTAAAACCATTGGTGGCGAACCTGCTGCAATGAAAGCTACAACTGGGCTTGCTGCTCCTTTTGCTTTATCTGCGTTTTTATCAACTGACATACAAGCATAAGCTGCAACATCTACTTCATCCATGCTTCTTCCTGCTGCTTCTGCCCCTTTTCTAATTAATGGAACTGCTGCTTCGAAGTCTTTTGGATTTGATGCGTTAATTAATACACCATCTGAAATCATACCTGCTGTTTCAAGCATTTTTGGTCCTTGAGCTCCCATGTAAATTGGGATTTTTGTTGATGGCTTAATTGCTAAAACTGCTCCTTCTTCTAATCTTTCTCCATCCATTAAAGCTTTCATATCTGCAATAGCTTTTTTAATTGTGGATACAGGTTTTGTCCATTCAATTCCCAAAGCATCAAATGTAGCTTTATCTCCGGGACCTATTCCTAAAACAGCTCTTCCTGTTGATACTTCGTCCAATGTAATCATTGCTGATGCTGTAACAGCTGGGCTTCTTACATAGGGGTTGGTTACACCAGGTCCTATTTTAATTTTGTTTGTAGCTGCTGCGATTGCTGTTAATGCCATATATACATTTCTGTTGTTGTAGTGGTCTGTAATCCAGCAGTATTCAAATCCATTATCTTCTGCCAATTTTACATAGTAACTTAATTTTGTTATGGGTTCATTAGGAACAAATTCAATACCAAATTTCATTTTTTCACCTTGGTTTTAAATTATTTATGGCAGTGAAGCAACCCTTAAATGAGACTTAAAATTTATTCATATTATGCCATAATATTTATGTATTATTATGGTATTTATTATCCGATTATTGTTGGGCATTATGCTTCAATATACGATATTATATATTTTGTTCATCATTATATATATTTGCCATCGAACACAAATAGAAAAGTATATATATCATTGCATGATGCTGTAATTTTTAAAATACCCATTAATTAATGTAATATGGGATATAACTTAAATTAATAGTATTATTTTTATGTTATGGTTGTAATAGAGGTATTAAATATTATGTATAGTTAATTTTAAAATATTTTGTTCATCACATCAAAGATGCGGACCAGAAAATCTGAAGGATTTTATTTATAGTTCGTTCGGGAACTTTTTACATGCCATAATATTATGGAATTGTATAGTCAATCTTCGGTCTTTTTCACTAAACTGTCTCAAAATCGCAAAGCGATTTTTACGACCTCAAAATTCCATAGGAATTTTTACGATAGGATAGATAAGGGACAGATATATTGAAGATTAACTATATTATTGTAAGGGAGCTCCCAGGCATACTATTATATATACACATACAATTATTATCATTTGGTGATTTAATGGATTTTGATAGTTATGCGGATAATTACAGCAAAAGTATCTCAAAAAAACAATGTTTAGAATTATTTGAAGATAATGAAAATCTTTTTAATATTTTGAATTGTGCAAATAAAATCAATAAAAAAATAAACGGAAACACCATAACATATGTTGTAAATAGAAATATTAATTTTACAAATATTTGTGTGGGAGATTGTAAATTTTGTGCCTTTAAGGTTGATGAAAACCATAACGATGCCTATTTTATTAATCCAAAAGAAATTGGAAAAAAAGCTTTTGAGGCAAAAAAATTGGGATGCACAGAGGTATGTATTCAGGGCGGACTACGCAATAATATAGATGTGGAGCTCCAATCCAACATATTAAAAGAAGTTTGTTCTGCCACAAAACCACTTGGAGGAATACATATTCATGCGTTTTCGCCCATGGAAGTAAAATTTGCATCCGAAAATTCTGGATTAGACATTAAAGAAGCACTAATGATATTAAAAGAAAACGGATTAAACACAATGCCGGGAACTGCTGCGGAAATATTGGATGACAATATTAGGGCCGAATTATGTCCTTCGAAATTATCTACCAAGGAATGGATAAAAATAGTAAAAACAGCACATAAAGTAGGAATTAAAACAACTTCTACTATGATGTATGGACATATTGAGGAATATAAACACATTGTAAATCATTTATTTATTTTAAAAGAAATTCAGGAAGAAACTGGCGGAATTACGGAATTTGTACCACTTAGTTTTATGCATAAAATGGCACCAATATATTATGAAGGAAATGCAAGAGGAGGGAGCTCCGGGATTGAAGATTTAAAAGTTTATGCCATTAGTAGAATGTTATTTGGAGATACTATTAAAAATATTCAAGTTTCTTGGGTTAAATTGGGAATTAAATTGGCACAAATGGGATTAAAATGCGGTGCAAATGACTTTGGGGGGACACTTATGGAAGAAAATATTTCAAAATCAGCCGGTGCAAGTTATGGAACTTATATGGGTGCCGAAGAAATTAGAAATGTTATAAATGCCATTGGTGGAGCTCCCAGAGAAAGAGATACATTTTATAATATTTTAGAGTAAATAAAATAAAAACAGGTGAAAAATTGGAAATAAAAAGAAGATACTGCCTAAATAAAAAAGAAATAAAAAAATTAAAAGAAGAACTAAATAATATATTTGAAAAAGAAATAATACCAAATAAAGCAAATATAGAAATAGCGATAACAGAAGATTATGAAATGGTTTTAGCAAATAACGAACCAATAGCATTTAAAATAAATAATAAAGTATATCCTACCTTAAAAACAATATTAAAACACAATTTAAACAGTGGTAAAGTTGTTGTAGACATGGGAGCTCTGAGATTTATAGCAAATGGTGCCGATGTTATGGCTCCTGGCATAGTAGATGCGGATGAGGAAATAAAAGAAGGAGATATAATTTTTGTAGTTGATGAAAACCACAATAAACCATTATGTGTTGGTATTGCTTTAATGGATGGCAAAAGCATGAAAGAATCAAATAAAGGCAAAGCAATAAACACTATTCATTATATTGGGGACGATGTTTGGAACTTTTAAAAATAAAAATATTAGTAATATAAATGAAGTAATATAAATAAAAATAAATTAAAAAATAAGGAATACAATGGAAAAAAATCCCACAATTAAAATAAAAGATATAACTATAAAAATTCACCCAAAAGTTTATGAACCTGCGGAAGATAGCGAATTATTAATAAATAATTTAACAGAAGTCAAAAATAAATCAGTTTTAGATGTCGGAACAGGGACAGGGATTCAGGCAATAAATGCAAAGAAGCAGGGGGCTAAAAAAGTAATTGGAATAGATATAAATCCTTATGCCATAGAAACAGCAATAGAAAATATAAAATTAAATAAATTAGATGCCAACAAAATATCATTTATTGAAAGCGATTTGTTTAATAGTATAAAGACAGAATATAAATTTGATGTAATTTTATTTAATGCCCCTTATCTCCCTACAACAGAGGAGGAAAAATTAGAAAAATACTTAAATTATGCCTTTGATGGCGGTATTGATGGAAGAAAGGTATTGGACAGATTTATTAAAGAAGTATCTAATTATTTAAAAGAAAATGGAGTAATTCAAATAGTGCAATCTTCATTAACCGGGGAGGAAAAAACCATCGAGTTATTAAAAAAATATGGATTTAAGGCAGAAAAAACAGCATCAATGAAATTTCCATATGAAGAACTACAAATAATAACAGGTTGGAAAAATGGAAAATAAAAATAATAAAATAAAGGCAATTGATATTATAAACACAATAGAAGAATTTGCACCAAAAGAATTGGCAATAGAAAGGGATAACATAGGGCTTCAAGTTGGAAATGATATAAATAAAGAAGTTAAAAAAATCGGGATAGCATTAGACCCTTCTTTAAGTGTGGTAAAAAAAGCAGAAAAAGAGGATATTGATTTTTTATTTACCCACCATCCAATATTAAAAGACCCGATAAGAACAATTACAGGCGTTATTTATGAAAAACTAAAAATATTATCGAAAAATGATATTATATTATATTCAGCACATACAAACCTTGATATATGTAAAAATGGTTTAAATGATGCTCTTGTTGATTTATACAATTTAAAAGATGTAAATAATTTATATGATAATGGACTTGGTAGAGTTGGATTATTTGATGGCTCTTTCCCGGAGCTCCTTGATATAACAAAAAATAATATATGTAAAAATCCTGTTGTGGTGGGAGCTCCCAACCTCACCAAAGATAAAAATTTAACCGTGGCCGTGTTGTCAGGTTATGGATTATCCCAGAGCTCCATAAATTTCGTATCAAATAAAAATATTGATGTATATATTTCAGGGGATTTAACCCACCACTCAAAAATAATTGCAGAAGAAAACAATTTATGTATTATCGATGGTGGACATTATGGAACAGAAGTTTATGGGCTGAAATTTATTAAAAAATATCTTGAAAATAGGTTAAATATTCCTATTGTGTCCCTTGATTTTTAATTTAATCAAAACATATTTATACTTTTATTTTCATATTTTTATAAACTAAATATCATTATTTATAATCATTTGTAATTAATTATCATTATTTATAATTAATTATCTATATAATTACATATAATAATTTGTGATGGTGTTATTATGGAGCTCACCATAGTTCAGAAAGAAATTCTTCAAGAATTAATTGCAATATACGAAGAAAAAAATAAAGCAGTGAAAGGGACAGAAATAGCCATTAAATTAAATAGAAACCCCGGAACAATTAGAAATCAAATGCAAGCTTTAAGGGCTTTAAATCTTGTAGATGGAGTTCCGGGACCAAAAGGAGGCTATGTTCCAACAGGTCAGGCATATAGGTCAATAGGTCTTTTATGCGATAAAAAAGACATCACTGTGCCAATATATAAAGATAATAAACCAGTAGAAGGAGTATTTGTTGAAAAAATAATATTTGATACAATAGCTCATGAAAAATCTTGTTCTTCTATGATACATATAAGGGGAGATACCAAATTATTTAGTGCTGGAGATATTGTAAAAATTGGACCTACTCACCACAATAAAATAACAGTTGTTGGTAAAATAGCGGGGAGAGACGATATAAACCATATATTACTAATTGATGTAATTGGAGTTATGAGTGTGCCAAATATCCCTGTGGAAAGCATATTACATAATAAAAAAGAAATGATATTTTTAAAACCAACCGCAACAATAAGGGAGGCCTCAAAATTATTATACTCTAAAAATATCCATGGTGTGCCAATAGTTAGTGATGAAACTAATCAACTACTTGAAGGAATTATAACACTTCACGATATTGCCAAATCTTTGGCAGAAGGACTTGAAAATGGCACAGTGGATAAAATTATGGTAAAAGATGTTATTACCATATCTACAAAAGATAAAATATTTGATGCCATTGAAAAAATGGACAAACATAAAGTAGGTAGATTAATTGCCGTAAATGAAGATAATAAAGTTGAGGGCATTATTACTAGAACAGATATTATGGATTTATTAAATGGAGCTCCCCTCCTAAATGTTTGATATAATTATTAAAAAATTAAAATAATAGGAGAGGTTTGCTTAAATGCCTTCTTGCAGATACAGGCACTTCGTAAAACCCTTCAATTACATCTCTTTTTATTTCTATTAATTTTATGTCGTTATAAGGTATAGTTTTTTTACATTTATTGCATTTATATCCACTACCTTTTCCTTTTGATTTAAGTGTTCCCCCACATTCACATTTTTTGTCTTTAATATATTGTTTAGCTAATTTTATTATTTTTATTTTTTCTATGTTTATCTCAAATGGACTATCTCTAACAGTTCCATATACTGCCACTAAATCCCCCATTTTTAAAGCCCTGATAATATTTCTAAATGATTTTGTTGGCTCATAAGCTATACAATTTATTGTACCAGTATGGTCTTTAATTTCAAATAATACAATATTTTTTATATTTTTTGGATTGCTTGAAACTTCTCCATACACCCTAACTCCCGTATTGGCATAAATATCTTTAATTTTAAAATTCCGTAAATGAATGTCTGTTCCTTGGTTTGTTAAATATATTCTGTATTTATCTATTTCTTCACTATTTACCATGTTCATAGCTTCCAGTAATGTCTCTTTTTTAGTTCCCCTAATTCCATATAATACGGGACATTTTGTATTTGGAGCTATTATTTGTTTATTTCCATCTACATTATTGTATGTGTATGGAATAGTTTTTTTATCCATTTCAACTACTGAATTACTGTCTATTGTTCGTTTTGTTCCCCATTTTTCTTTTTTTCGGTATGTTAATAGCTCGTATGTAAATGGTGGATTTGATGCAATACTTCCCAGGGCCCCTATAATTCCTAGACCTTTTTTGTAAATTATATACTCTGCCCCCACTTTGTCTAAAATTTCTTTTGTGTAATTTATATCTACAATGTCTTTTAAAACTTTTTTATAATAATTGTTTAAAATTTCTTTATTTTTATTATAATTTTCTTCGCTTAAAAACACAATACCAGGATTTGTGCCTTCGCATTCAAAATCTGAATATTTTTCCACTAGGTTTATAACTGTTTCCTTTATATATTCTATGTCTCTGTTGGATAATGGAGCTCCATCATTTTTACCCAACACCCTTAAAGAAACTCCTCCATTTCCACGAGTTTTATATTTAACCATAGGATTCATTCTTATAAGCTTTGGAATGTCCATTTTATATTTTTTTTCTAATTGTTCCATCAATAAAGTTCCTATATAGGTTGTGCAATATTTATCTCTGCTGTCTGTGTCGTCAATGCCTATAAACATAATCTCACCAAGTTAAAATAAATAATATAATGAATAATAGTGTAAATAAAATACTAAATAACAATAACATAATAAAATAGTATATTACATATATATAATATATATTAAATTTTATACTCAATTTTAAAGGTAGATTATGAAAACTATTAGAAATAACAACATAGTAAGGCAAAATAAACAGGAAACTGCCAAAAACATAGCAAAAGTTAGAAATAAAAAATTAAAGAAATACAGGGAGCTCCGAATAAATTCACTATTGGAGGAAATGCCATTAAATTTAAATTGCTATTTGCTTAATTTAAAAATAGATGGAGTCATGAAAAAATATCCTGAAGATTTTATAGTTGAAGAAATAACTCCAGAAGGGATAGTTTTGGAAGCTGGAAAAGACATAGGATTTAAAGAGGAAAATAAACATGATTGGAATGGTTCATTTATCCATTTTACGATGGAAAAAATAAACTGGAATACTATGGACGCTATAAGGGAGTTGGCAAGAAGAACAAAAACTAAACGGAAAAATTTTGGTTTTGCTGGAACAAAAGATAAATTTGCCTTAACTACTCAAAGAGTAGGCTGTTTTGGCATAAAACCAGAGAAACTTGAAGAGATAAAAAACTCCATCAAAGATATAACCATAAGAGACATTCAAAAAACAAACATAAAATTAAGAATGGGCCATTTATGGGGCAATAAATTTACAATAAAAATAAGATTAAATGAAACCGATAAATATTATAATGATATTTCTAAATATGAAGAAATATTGAAAAATAAAAATTTAGACTATATTTTAAATTACTATGGAACTCAAAGATTTGGAACATTCCGACCCATTACGCATATTGTGGGTAAATTTATATATAATCGGGATTTTGAAAGTGCTTTTTATACATACTGTGGAGCTCCAATAAATGAAACAGGCGTTGTAAAGGAAGCTCGAGAGATGGTAGATAATGGAGAATTTGAGAAGGCTTTAAAATTATTCCCTAAAAAAAGTTATTATAATGAAATAAAAATGATAAGACACTACATTAAAACAGGGAATTATAAAGAATGTTTTAAAGTATTACCTCCACAATTAAGTAGTATGTTTGTAAATGCATATCAATCATATTTATTCAATGAAATGATAAATATTAGACATAGGGATTATTCATTTGATATTCTTGATGGAGATGTGGTGGAGGAGGGAGCTCCCACAGGGAATATACTTGGTAGTGATACAATATTAAGTGATGGAATTCAAGGAGATATTGAAAAATATATTATTGAAAAAGAAAATCTTGATTTAAAAAAGTTTAAAATTGAAGATTATGGAAACTTCCCTGGAACTCGCCGAAAATTAATCACAAAAATTTATGATTTTGAAAGTTCAATAGATAAAGACAATAATATAATCTCCATATCATTTAAAATGGAGCGAGGAAATTATGCTACGGTTGTATTGAGAGAAATCATATCTGAGATTTAAATGGAGAGTGAAAAGGGAGCTCCCCTATAATGCACCATATAATTTAAAATTAAAAAATAATATATATTTTTCAGTATATGGCTAACGCCACCCTGTTTTTAAAAATGTTAAAATTTCTAAATTTTCCTTTGGAAAATTTATACAATCCGTCCGGGATTCAATAATCTCTGATTATTGCATATCGTAAAAATTCCGAAGGAATTTTAAGAAATAATAAAAAAATAATAAATAAATTATTCAGTTTGTGTTTCAACAACTTCCTTTTTTACTTCTTCCTTTACCTCTGTTTCAGCAGGTGCTTCAACAACAGGAGTTGCAGATTTACCAAATTCCATTACTTCGGATTTGTATATTTCTACTCTTTTCATAGGCATTATTCTTTTACAGGTTGCATATATTTTTGAACCTAATCCGCCCAACAACATAGCTTGAACAAATTCTGGGAATGTTGAGTTTCTAGCCATATTTACAATGATTTGTTCCATTTTCTTTCTTATGTCTGTTTTATGGTGGTCTCTTGCTCTAACAGCAGTTAAAACCATAGCTTTAACTCTTATTTTATATCCATCTTTTGTTCTAATATCTGTTATTGTAACTATTTTACTTCTTCTTCTTCTAACTAATGACTTTAAATACTCTCTTGTAGTGTTATGTCCTACAAATTGTGTTGTTGCATTATTTCCAGCAACACCATCTACTTTGAAGTATAACCTAACCATATGTTTTGAGTGGTCATTTGTTAAATCTTTTAAACTGGTCTCTGTAACTCTACCCAATAAATTAGATGGGTCATTTGCTGGAGTTGTTCCAAGTAAATCGCCACCAAATGATTGAGGGGTTCTTATTTCATACCATGATTTAGTTTTCCAAGTATCTCTGGCTACTCTTCTCCCTTTACCAGACCTTGCTTTCATTCTTGCCATAATTGCACCTCATAAGGTATTCTATTCACTAATAATGATAATAATAAGGAATTATACAATATTTTCAGTCAAATCTTCAAAATCCCTAAGTGGTTTTGCTGAGTCGGAATATATTCGCTTTATTTTTATTGCGAGTTCCCGCTTAAAAGTTCCTTTTTCGGTTTTTATTTTCTTTATCCTGAAAAATAACCTTCCAACCCGATACAGTGTTTTATTGTCAAACACATAATCATTGGGGACTAAAACGCTAACCGAATGAGTAGTGACCCCATCATTTATTGATATTCCTACTTTTTTAGGGATATTTAGAGATTTAACCCATAGGGTTGTTATTTCCTCTACTTTTGAAGAGGAAACTCGTTTTGTGGTATCAATACCCGTGATTTCAACATCCTCATCATAAACTACGAGCCTATCGCCTATTTTTAAATTTTCATCAGTCGGCAATTGAATAGTTTTTTTTTCGGATTCTCCATATCTACTTATAATAACATGAATATCCTTTAATTTTATTCGCTCTTCGATATGGTGGACATGCCCACAATCTAAACATCTTACAGTTATTTTAAAATGTTTTTTAGATTCTTCCCGTTTTAATTCAACATGGGGCGTTACATCATCACATATTGGGCATTGAAGTAATATATCATCCATTTTTAATCACTAATATAATAATCTATATCGCAGTCATATTTATTGATTATTTATCTTCTTTTTCCCCATCTTCTTCCTCTTTGGAATTGCTGAGGTTTAACTTTAACTTTAACACTCATTGCTTTTTCCAAAAATTCTTCGTAGGTGAATGGAACATCTTCCCCAATTAATCCTCTGTTTTTCATATATTCTCTTGCTATAAGATAATATACTAATGAAACAGATTTTCTACCTTTGTTGTTTGTAGGTATTATGAAATCGATAAATGAAGTTAAATGCTCTGTGTCACACATTCCTACAATAGGTATTCCAATTTCTATTGCTTCTTTTAATGCCTGTCTGTCTATTCTTGGGTCACTTAAAAACAAAACTTCTGGTTCAAGGAATTTTCTTGATGAAGGGTTGGTAAGTGTTCCAGGAACAAACCTTCCAGCTGCTGTGGTTATTCCTGTTGTTTGACCAAATTTCTTTAAAGGACCTACTGAATAGATTCTTCTTGAAACTGCCAATATTTCTTCTGGTTCGTATTTTGACAAAAATTTAGCTGCTAATCCTATTCTTTCGTCTGTTTTTCTAACATCCAAAACATAGAGACCGTCTGCTCTTACCCTATATATGAATCTTTTCATATCTTCTGTCTTTTGCTGGGTTCCGATATGGATTCCAGACGCCAAGTATGTATCTAATGTTGTTAATAGATTATCATCTGCCATTCGTATTCCTCCAAAAAAGTGGTTTTACGGCTTAAAAACAAAAGCCTTATAGTATATCGTATTCTTATTTTGTTTGTAGATATATATTTTATTGCATTATGCAAAGCTTTAAACTATTTAAAAAAGTTAAACAATAGTGTAATATTATATGTAGTATATATAGTTTTCCAATAAATAATAAAAAGCTTCTGAACATACCCTATATATATGATGGTAAATAATATATATTTTAAATTAATTTAAAATAACCTATTATGAAATACTGATTTATTTTTAGTATTGTTGTTTTTAATTATGATTATATAATTTTATGAATATTGTATGGATATTATAATATTATTAATATTATAAATTCATTGTATCTATATAATTATTATATTTTGGTGATTTTTATGATAAATTTAACATTTACAATATTTGGAGCATTTGCCACGGAAAAAGATGGCGAAATTAATTCAATCGATGATATTGATTATTATAAAATATTTGATAACAATAACAGGATTAAAATATCATATGATTTGAAAAATGGAGATTATACAATAATCGAAGAATTAAAAGAACAGTGGAATTTGGAAACCGACGATATAAAAGTAGAATTAGCCGGAAATACACCCCTACCAATTGGAATTTTTGTAAGACGAAATTTATATGAAATTGGATTAAAATATGGAGAAGGATTATTCAACAACTATGAAGAATTTTTGGAAAAAATGAATTTATGGAGCTCCGAACTTACAAAAATGAACATGAAACAATCAGCAGGAGAAAGGGATAAATTAATTATTCAAACAGTAAGTGCCTTAGACGATTTGGACGAATCATTGAACCTATTTTCCGAAAGATTTAGAGAGTGGTATTCATTATATTTCCCTGAAATGGATAATTTAATAAAAAAACATGAATTATATGTAAGCACAGCTTATGAATACACAGAACGGGAAAATTACACCAGAACAAGATTAAAAAAATCCATGCCTTCGAATCTTGCTAGAACGCTATCCACCGTATCAAAACAGTCAATGGGAGCAGATTTATCTGAAACCGATATAATGACCATAAAAATGTTTGCAGGACAGATAAAATCTATGTATGAATTTAGAGAAGAATTAATAAACTATTTAAATGAATTGATGGAGGAAATAGCACCAAGTTTGACAAAAGTTGCAGGGGCCTCATTGGGTGCAAGATTAATAAGTTTAACTGGTGGCATAGATAGATTATCAAAACTACCTGCATCTGCAATACAAGTGATGGGGGCAGAAAAAGCACTATTTGCTCATTTAAGAGAAAGAGCTTTGCCGCCAAAGCATGGTGTAATATTCCAACACAGTTTATTACAGGGAGCTCCTTGGTGGGTAGCCGGTAAAGTAGCCAGGGCAATAGCTAACAAATTGGCAATTGCTGTTAGAGCTGATGTTTATGGAAATTACATCGGAGATATGTTATTGGAAGATTTAACTAAAAAAGTAGAATCTATTAAGGAAAGAAATCCAGAAGCTAAAAAAAGAAGAAGAAAACCAGTAGATAGGAGAGATGATAGGGGTAGAGGAGATAAAAGAGATGATAGGGGTAGAGGAGATAAAAGAGATGATAGAAGAGGAGGGGATAGAAGAGGAAAAGATGATAAAGGTAGAGGGGATAGAAAAGGAAGAGATAAAAAAGATAGAGGAGATAAAAGAGAAGATAGAAGGGGAGGGGAACGAAAGAGAACAGATAAAAGAGAAGATAGAAGGGGAAAAGGTAGTAAAGAATCCAAACCTAAAAAAGAATATAAAGAAAAAACTAAAAACACTTCCGAAAAAAAAGATAAAAAAGATAAAAAAGTTAAAACTGAAAGAAAAATCATAGGCAAAACTTCATCAAAATATTAATAAATTTACATAACTTAGAGGTTAAAAAAATGGAAAAAGTAAAACTTAAAGAAATATTTAATAATATTTATGAATTAAAGTCAGATGATGGATTGAAAAGAATAGCCACAAAATCGTTGGTCCCGTCAAAAAGAATATACGGGGAAAAATTAATTACTGGCGAAGATAATTTAGAATATAGAATATGGAACCCAAATAGAAGTAAATTGGGTGCTGCAATAGTAAATGGATTAAAAACAATGCCAATAAAAAAAGGCTCAAAAGTGCTGTATTTGGGAGTATCCGCAGGAACAACACCATCGCATGTTGCAGATATAACCGAAAATTCCCCAGTTTACTCAGTAGAATTTGCACCGAGAATTATGAGAGAATTTTTAGATGTCTCCAAAGATAGAAAAAATTTAATCCCAATACTTGGAGATGCTACAAACCCAGTTGAATATTCAAATGTAGTTGAGGAAGTTGATGTGATTTTTGAAGATGTAGCACAACCAAAACAGGCCGAAATTCTTGTAAATAATGCAAAATGGTTTTTAAAAGAGGGCGGCTATGGAATGATTTCAATTAAAGCGAGAAGTGTTGATGTACTAAGAAACCCCAAAGAAATATTTGAAGAACAAAAACAAATATTAATAGAAGGGGGTTTTGAAATAGTAGATGAAGTGAATATTGAGCCTTTTGAAAAAGACCATATATTATTTGTTGGGATTTGGAATAAACAATAAATTTTAAGCAAATGTTCGCCGATTTACCCCCCCTATTTTTTTAAATATTTTTGGTGATATAATGAACAATAATTTAAATCCTAAAAAAATAATTGAAATGGATAAAAAATTTGTATGGCATCCATATACCCAAATGAAAGAATACAACCAAAACCCCAATAATATAATAATTGAAAGAGGTGAAGGAAATTATTTAATAGATATACGAAATAAAAAATATCTTGATGCTGTTTCTTCTATTTGGTGTAATTTATTAGGACATAGTGAAAAAAGAATAATAAATGCAATTAAAGAACAGGCAGATAAAATATGCCATTCCACATTATTGGGTTGTGGAAATGTTCCATCAACAATATTGGCGGAAAAGGTAATTAATATTACTCCCCCGCATTTGAAAAAAGTATTTTATTCAGAAGATGGGTCGGAAGCTGTTGAAATAGCTGTAAAAATGGCTTTTGAATATTGTCAATTGAAAGATAGTAAAAATAATAAAGATAATAATAACAATAACCAAACAGCACAACCTCAAAGGACAAAATTTGTTTCTGTAAAAGAGGGATACCACGGGGACACAATTGGAACAATGAGTGTAGGGGGGAGCTCCACATTTCACGGTATGTTTAAACCGTTGTTGTTTAATGGATATTTTGCAAATACTCCTTATTGTTATAGATGCCAATATCATAATTTTAAAGATACAGACGATAGAAACAAATGCGGTTGTGAAATGGACTGTTTAAAGGAAATGTTAAATTTAATAGAATCCCACAAAGAAGAACTATTTTGCGTAATTCTTGAAGCTGGAGTTATGGGCTCAGCAGGTATAATTCCATATCCAGATGGATATATCGAAAAAGTTGCAGAGCTCTGCAAAAAACACAATATTATATTAATATTAGATGAAGTTGCCACATATGGGAGACTTGGAAAATATTTATTTTCAGACAATGAAACCCTTAAAAAATTAAATAAACCAGATATAATATGTATAGGAAAAGGAATAACTGGCGGTTATTTACCATTAGCTTTAACAATTACAACGGAAGAAATATATAATGAATTTTTAGGGGATTTTAAAGACTGTGTGCAATTTTTCCACGGGCATACCTATACAGGAAATCAACTATTATGCGCCTCTGCAATTGCTACCCTTGATGTATTGGAAGATGACAAAATATTTGAAAATACAAAGGATAAAATAAAATACCTCCATAATTCAATGGACAAATTAAAAGAACTGAATAATGTTGGAGATATTAGGAAAAAAGGATTTATGATAGGTATAGAACTTGTAAAAGACAAAGAAACAAAAGAGCCATTCCCATATGAATTTAAAGCAGGATATAAAGTCGCAGATAAATTACTTGAAAAAGGAATATATATGAGACCAATATTTAACACAATTATAATAGTCCCCCCTTTAACCATAACCGCCGAAGAAATATCATTTTTGGTTGATGGATTATATAATTCAATTAAAGAAATTTTTGAATAATATTTTTTTATTCATATCTTAACATACCATAATTATAAATAACAATTTAATACCATAAAATATTATGAAAGAATTATATCGACAGCTAATTCATTTAATATTTGGTTTAATAATAGCATTTGCAGTACTATGTTTTGGAAAAATAATAATATATCCATTATTTATTATATTATTTATTGGAATATTTTTATATTTTTATTTAAAAAATAACTACCTTATTATAATCTCGGAGCTCCATGAAATTTGTAGTAGAAATAATGAAAATGGAAGGGGGGCCATATTATTTATAATTGGATTATTAATTATGTTAATCATAATACCAGATATTAAAATAATATTTTATTCTATTCTTGTGCTTGCAGTGGGGGATTCCTTAGCCACAATAGTAGGAATTAACGGAAAATTAAAAATAAAATATTTTAAAAAAACCGTAGAAGGATTTTTGGCGTTTTTTATTTCCTCTTCATTGATATTATATTATGGATTTGGAACTGTTGGAATAGTTATGGCATTTATTGGTGCCTTTATGGAGTTAATAAGCGAAAAAATTAAAATAGATGATAACCTATTATTGCCTGTTGGTATTGCCATTATGTTAGAATTAATAAAACATTAAATAAAATATATGATATGTTTTAGAACATCATTATTTAACATAAAATTATCCTATAAAAAGACATACTTTCCGAACA
Source organism: Methanococcus aeolicus Nankai-3 (assembly GCF_000017185.1). NCBI lineage: Archaea > Methanobacteriati > Methanobacteriota > Methanococci > Methanococcales > Methanococcaceae > Methanococcus > Methanococcus aeolicus. The sequence continues at coordinate 786,067 of NC_009635.1, forward strand.
GACTATAAAAAAGTGAAAATGAGATATTATGAATATACAACTTAAATTAAAAACATTATACTGTATTGGGGCCATTCAATTTATGTTATTTCTACTTGCCATATATACTGGAAGATATTTGGTGGGTGCATGTATATTCCCATATTATCCTGTGTTCGTAATTTCAAAGCTTAAAAAAAGACAAAAATTTGAAAATCTTGAAAAATTGATGTAAAATGTTTGTAGTAAATAATTTATCTTTATAATAATATTGAAAGGAGGCATAATATATTACAATAATCCAAATAAAAACTCTTCGAGTTTTTATAATATATAAATATAAATATAAATATTATTTTTTATTTTTAATCATTTCAGTTAAATGGAGTCTTAAAATTTCTTTTCTATCAATAGATATAATATCTTCTTCTGATATCGAATAATTAATTAGATATTTATCAATATTGTCCGATACCCATCTATCTATTTTTCGCCATTCTTCGAATTTTTCATTTGTGATTACCGAAGCGCCAAATCCTTTAATATAATTTATAATTATATTCAGGACTCCTTCTTCCGAATTTGTCAATATTGTATAAGTCCCAGCTATTGGAGAGGATGATTTTTTAAATCTAGGTATTATTGTTACCACTTCAAAGTGGAGCTCCCTTATAATATCTCTCAATTGCGATATATATTTATGAGTAATGCTACTGGTATCTATAATAATAAATCTTTTTGAAAATATTGGCATATTATATTTTTCAAATATCTCTTTATTTTCATTGTATTTGATTATTGATGAAATAAACTCCTGTTGCAAAATATATTTTTTTAAATCATCCTTGTCCTCAAATGTCTTTGAATACCATGTTTGAGTATATTCAATTTTTTCACTTTTATTTTTTAATTGGTCATGATTTTCTAGTATTGCATTTATTCTTTCTTTTGGGACTTGTTTTATTTTTTTGTTATTTCTTAGATTGTCCCATAATTCATCAATGGAAATTGCACCATTTACTGGCATATTAAATATTGTATCATATAGTAATGCCTCCTCAAAGGTATCCAAATTATATTTTAATTTAATTTTTTCCAGTTTATCGTAAAATTCTAATGATTCTTTACTGTGCATACCTAATTCTAATGATTTATGGTATTCTTCGGCGGTTTTAAATCCTTCCTCTAAACATAGATGGTATTCTTCGGCGGTTTTAAATCCATTTTTGTAAGCATTTTTGTAGGCATTTGCATTTCTAAATCCGGCCAATAAAGCACTTTTAAATTCCTCAAAATCCTCAAAATTATTTTTGATGGCAAAATAATATAAATCGGCATTATTGGCAATATCGTACTCCTCTATAAACCCACTATCCCCATAATAATTGATGTATTTACATTCATTAAGTGTATTATTATAAAGGAGCCCCATATGTTCCAATTCTTCTAATCCTTTTAAATATCCTAATTTTTTAGCATTTCGGTAATCGTGAGTATTATCAAAACCGGCTTCTTTAAATTTAATGTATTCGTTACATTTTGAAAATCCAAATTCTTTCCCTTCATAATAATCATTTCCATTATTATATCCTTGTTTAGAACCTATTAGATAGTCCCTCAATTTATTATATCCTTTATTGGGTATCCAATACAATACGCCCCCGACCATGACGAAAAATTTTCCAGAGTTCGATTCTTTTTCATTATAAACGCATACAAAACCAGATCCGCATTTCTTGGCAAACATTATAAATTCTTTGATACTTTTCAATTTAATCATGGGCATTGGATTCATTTCTTCTACTTGAACATGCTCAATATTATCCGCAGTTATTTTTAATAATTCATCATTATACATAATCATACCACAATTTATTATATATACAATTGCTTAATTTTAGTTAAGTATTGTTTATTAATACTAATTATTTTATATATTTTATATTATTCTTTTTAACATATTTATATAATAATCGATATAATCGATATAATTAGTATATAATATAAATTAATAGTTAATTAGTGATATATTATGGTTCCAAAAACACATCCAAGATACAAATCATTATTAAACAGAGAAAAAGTGGTGGAAGCATTTGATAAGGGAATTCTTGCAAAAGCAGGATTAACGGCACATGGGAGAGGCGAATCTTTTGATTATCTCATTGGCGAAAAAACCACTACCGAAGCATTGCATTCTATCAAAGTTGCGTCAGCAGTGTTATTATTGGCAGAAAATCCTGTTATATCCATAAATGGAAATACTATTGCACTATCAAAGCATGATATTGTGGAACTCTCCGAAGAATTAAATGGAAAAATAGAAGTAAATTTATTTTATAGGACAAAAGAGAGAGAAGAAAACATAAAAAAAGCATTTGAGGAAGATAAAGAAATATATAATAAAATAAAGAATAAAAAAATAAAATTACTTGGTTTGGACCCTGCAACTACAAATAAACAAATAAAGAATTTAGATAGTTTAAGGGGAAAAGTTTCAGAAGAAGGAATTTATAGTGCTGATGTTGTTTTAGTTCCTTTGGAAGATGGAGATAGAACAGAAGCATTAGTAAATATGGGAAAAACTGTTATTTGTATTGATTTAAACCCCCTTTCACGAACAGCAAGAAAATCCACAATAACAATCGTAGATGAATTAACTCGATGTATTCCTTTATTAACAAAATATGTAAAGGAATATAAACAAAAAGATAAAAAAGAACTTGAAAACATTGTAAAAAATTATGATAATAATCAAAATCTAAAAAGTATATTGAATTATATATCAAATAGATTAAAAAATATGGAAATTTAAATATTATTTTTTATTTTATTTTTTTATTATTTACTATCCAATTTATCCAAATATCTTGAAGCACTTGCCAAAGCTACAGCTCCTTCTCCAACTGCCTTTGATACTTGCAAAATACCCCCTGCAATATCTCCGCAGGCGAATATTCCTTCTATGTTGGTTTTGCAGTTTTTATCCACTTTTACAAATCCTCTTTTTGTTAATTCAATCCCACTATCTTTCAAATATTCTGAATTTGGAATATGTCCCATAGTAATAAATATGCCCTCGGATTTTATTTCTTTTTCATCCCCATTCAAAGATATTAATAGCCCCTCTACCTTATTTTCCCCAATTATTTTTAAAGGTTTAGCATTTGTGATTAATTCAATATTTTCTGAATTATTTAATCTTTCCAGCATGATTGGTTCGGCAGCCTTTATTTCTGGTTCTTCTGTTATAAGTATTACTTTTTTTACGATGTCTTTTAAATTTAGTGCTGACATAACCGCAGGAGTTCCTTTTCCAACTACAATTACTTCTTTACCAACATAAAAGAAAGCATCGCAAGTTGCGCAATAGCTTACCCCTTTTCCTACGAATTCGTCCTCATTTAATCCTAATTTTTTATCCTTTGTTCCTGTTGCCAATATTATGGCGTTTGCTTTATATGTTTCATTATCTCCCATTATCTTAAATGGTCTTGCTGTTGTATCAATATTTTGTATATTGTCGTGGATTATATTTAATCCAAATTTCTTTGCATGATTTGAAAAATTTTGGGCTAATTCATATCCTTTTATATTTTCAAATCCAGGATAATTTTCAACGGCTCCTGCCTCGGCTATTTTCCCTCCTTCGTTTTCCTTTTCGATGCATGCCATATTTAATTTTGCCCTCATTCCATATATCCCTGCGGTTAAACCTGCGGGACCTGCCCCAATTATTATTAAATCATAAACCATGATTTCACCTTTTTTATTTTTTGAAAAGCCCCTTTATAAATATTTCAAATGAGTTAAAATCGGTGATTTCTTTACCGTTTAAATACTCATTTAAATAGATATTGGAAATTCCATATGCGGAGCTCCCATAAAATTCTTTATGCATATTATTATATGATCTTATTTTATTTAATTCTTCCACAAAATCATTGTTTAAATAAAATACTTCATTGGGAGCTCCTTCATTCATTACAGGTTTATTTGATAATGAAGAAGGACTTCTTGTAATTACTGCGGAAGCTTCTGATAATATATTTGCCTGTTTCATGCCCTCTATACTTGATGCCGGCTCTATTATTGTGGATTTATCTTTATTTATTGCCTCTGGCAAAAATGACACCTTTACCCTTAACCAGTTGCTGTTCTCTGGATTGTCTTTTATTATTTCTTTTCCCTTTTTAGATAAATTTGAATTATTTAAATAATATTCAAAATGTTCATTACATAAATCCCTTAATTTATTGTCCATTTTTTTGGTGTGTGTATAATGATAATTAATTTTACTAACTTCGCCATTATTGTTTAGATTATTTAATTTATAATCATAATATTTTTTAAAATTATCCCCTGCTTCTTTTGTCAATATTAAAGCGTCTTCATATGATATATTAGTTTTATATTCTATAAGTTTGGCATATTCATATGTTTCAAGAATTATATTTGTGACATATTTCTTTTTAGTTTTTATAGCGATTGAAACAAAATCCTCAAATGTGGGATGTCTCAACAGCATTTTTCTAACTTCTTCTATTGTGGTATTTTTGTTTAAACTGTTTATTTCCTTAGAAGTTAAAAGGCAAGGTCCTGTGGTAATGTTTTTATATATCTCATCCCCAATCATTCCGATAAATCTATATTCTGGTATATTTGTAAATATATTTGTATAAACTTGTTTTAAATTATGTTTCTCAATTACCCTACTCCAATATTGAGGATAGCTATTTTTCCGATATATATTCATTATCTCGCTTCGATTAACTGCCATAATCCCACCTTAAATCATAATAAATTATAGTGGACCATAATAATATTTTTAAATTATTTACCATATTAGATTATTTGATGTCGTTATTATATATGTTTATGGTTATGTCATTATAATACACTATTGATTATTAATATATATGTTTTTAGTATATATATTTTTCTAAGAGATTAAAAATTAGATATAATTGTAAAATAAATAATTATTATAATTTGATAGCTTTATCGTATCCTTCTGTTAAATCGATAACAGAAACTCAAATTGTCATATACTCCATTTTTTATCATCTGGGCTAAGCTCCAATGCTTTATTATGGTACTTGATGGCTTTATCGTATTCTTCTTTTAATTGATAACAGAAACCCAGATTGTCATTTATCTGCCATTTTTCTTTATCGGGGCTGATTTCCAGTGCTTTCTTATAATATTTAATGGCTTTATCGTATTCTTCTTTTAACCGATGACATAAACTCAAATTGTTATATATGCTCCATTTCTTATCATCTGGGCTGATTTCCAGTGCTTTCTTATAATATTTAATGGCTTTATCGTATTCTTCTTTTAACAGATGACATAAACTCAAATTGTTATATATGCTCCATTTCTTATCATCTGGGCTGATTTCCAGTGCTTTCTTATAATATTTAATGGCTTTATCGTATTCTTCTTTTAACAGATGATCACGGAAACCTAGATTGTCATTTATTTGCCATTTTTCTTTATCGGGGCTGATTTCACATGCTTCATTATACTCTTCAAGGGCTTTATCGTATTCTTCTTCTGAGTGATAACAGAACCCCATATTATTATTCATCTGCCATTTTTCTTTATCGGGGCTGATTTCCAGTGCTTTCTTATGGTACTTGATGGCTTTATCGTATTCTTCCTTTAATAGATAACAGAACCCCATATTATTATTTATATGCCATTTTTCTTTATCGGGGCTGATTTCCAGTGCTTTCTTATATTCCTCAATGGCTTTATCGTATTGTTTATTTTTTAAATATTCTATTCCTTTTTTTATAATTTCTTCCCAAAACATATAATCACCAGTTAAATTAATTGTTAGAAATCATATGATTTGATATTGTTATGATATATGTTTGTGGTTATGTCATTATAATACACTATTATTTTGTTAACATATATGATTTTGGCAGGTATTTTTCTAAGAGATTAAAAATTAAATATAATTATAATCATAAAAATGTTTTTAGTATATATATTTTTCTAAGAGATTAAAAATTAAATATAATTATAATAATAAAAAAGATAAATTTATTTTTTAATAAATTTCTTTGCAATATCTATTATATTTTCAGATATTACATATTTTGTATTTTCTTTTAATACATCTCGGGATACTTCCAACGCTTTATATAATTGTGCTTCGTCCTTGAAGTATTGTTGTGCCGATTCTGCAACAATTTTTATTGCCTTTGCCTGCCCTTCTGCTTCTATCCTTAAACTCTGGGCAATACCTTCTGCTTTTAATATTTTACTTTGTTTTTCTCCTTCTGCTTCTAATATCGCCGCTCTTTTTAATCTTTCGGCTTTCATTTGCTGGGTCATTGCATTTTTTATGTCTGTTGGTGGCTCTATTTCTCGGAGCTCCACCTTTTCAACTTTAACTCCCCATGCATCTGTATCCTTGTCAAGGGTTTCAGATAATTTTGTGTTTATATACTCCCTATTATTCAACGCTTCATCAAGCTCCATACTTCCGATAATTGCCCTAAGTGTGGTTTGAGTAAGGTTTATTATGGCATATTGATAATTTTGAACTTCCAATAGTGCTCTTTTTACATCTATTACCCTATAATATACCACAGCATCAATTGAAACGGCCGCATTATCTCGGGTAATCATTTCTTGAGAAGGAACATCTATTACTTTTGTTCTTACATCTACCCGTACAGGATTTTCAATTAATGGAATAAGTAAATTTACCCCCGGAGCTAGAACCCGTGAAACTTTACCCAATCTAAATACTAAACCAAGCTCATATTGATTAACTATTACCATTGATTTTATGATAATATACAATATTATCAATCCAACAAATATTTCCAAATACATGATATACACCCATTTTATTTTTTATTTTCATTTATATATGTTCAATATCGTCAATATTTTCGACTATCAAACTCACACCTTCAATACCAACTATTTTAACGATGTCCCCCTTTTTCAACCGTTTCCCTGCTGATTTTGACTTTATATACCATTGTTCATTATCTATTATGATAGAACCATAATTCTGGTCATCTAAGTCCTCCGTTAGTGTGATTTCCCTACCAATAAACCTATCTGCCCCTATTTTTATGTCTGCTCCTACCCCATACACAAGCCTATACATAATATATATTGTAATTAGTCCTGACAATATTGCCGTTGGTAATGCCAACGATGGCAAATATATTAAAAATACCCCATATATCAATAAAGCTATTCCAATTGCAGGAAAATAAAGCCCCGGAGTAATTACCTCTAATAGTATTAATCCCAATCCAATCAACATAAATATTTGCCCTAAACTCATGCCCATATAATCACTTTTTATATTTTAGTACGACATATAATAAGTAATATAGTGATATAATTAATATATTATATATAATTTTATTTGTTTATTAATTATACTAATTTTAATAGTATTATATTATTATTTCATTGTATTTATAACAGATAGTGAAAAAATGGATTTAACTGCTACACCAATTAAAACTAAATATATAAAAGAAAATGATGATTTTGTAGAGGAAGTAATTAATTCCTTGAAAAGAGATATTAATGAAGGAAAAATAAACATCGAAAATGGAGACTTCATAATATTGAGTGAAAAATTTGTTTCCACAAGTGAAAATAATTTGGTAGATGAAAAAGAAGCATCTCCAAAATTTTGGGCATATTTTTGTTATTATTGGTCAAAATATCTTTGGGGCTATATTTTGGGCCCATTGTTAAAAACACGAAAAGATAGAATAAAAAATTTAAGAAAGATGCCGAAAAAAGAAACAATAAGGCATAAACAAATAGTAATAGATAATGTAGGGCTTAGATATGCCTTAAAACCTGCATCAGAAGGGGGCATTGATTTAACAAATGTCCCGGGAACTTATGCCTCTTTACTACCTGAAAATCCAAAAAAGTCGGCGGAAAAAGTATATAATGCCATTAAAAAAGAATTATCCGTTGATGTTGTTTTAATTATAATTGATACAGATGCCACATATAGATTTTATAAATGGTATATCACTGCCTTACCAATAGCATCAGAGGGCATAATATCAAAAGTTGGAGTATTGGGCTACATCATTGGTAAATTAGGCGGATTATTTAAAATAGGAGGATTATGCGGAGCCACACCACTAACAATAGTTGGAAATGAAATTCATAAAAAATATGATTTAAGGGAGCTCCTCTATATATCCAATCTTGCCGATACCTCCCAAGTGCCTTTTGTAAAATCTATCCACGATGTTATGAAAAAACATAATTCGTTTGAAATCACGGCGGAGATATTACGGGAGATGGAACATACTCCGATAGTTTTAATAAAGGATAAAAATAAAGATAAAAGAAGATAATAAAAAATTAAAGGTGGAATAATGAAGGCTGTTTGTGTTTTAAGTGGTGGGTTGGATTCTGCTGTATGTATGGCAATGGCAAAATCCGAAGGTTTAGAATTATATAGTATAACTTTTGACTATGGGCAAAGGGCAGTTAAAAAAGAAATAATAGCTTCAAAAAAACTATCTGAATTATTTGGGGCAGTTCATAAAGTTGTGGAGCTCCCCTTTGTAAAAGATTTTTCTAGTAGTGCATTAACAAAAAAGGAGGAAGAAGTCCCAACAATTAAAAACAGCGAATTAGATAATTTAGAAAAGGCGACAGAAACCATGGAAAAAGTATGGGTTCCAGCTCGAAATATGATATTATTTTCAATTTCTTCGGGATTTGCTGAATTTGTTGATGCCAAATACATATATACAGGATTAAATGTAGAAGAGGGAGCAACTTTTCCAGACAACACAGAGGAATTTTTAAATAGATTTAATAGTGTTCTTGAATATGGGACACTTAATAAGGTAAAAATGAAATCTCCACTATATAAATATAGCAAAAAAGAGATTGTAAAAATAGGAAAGAAGTTGGAGGAAAAATTAAATGTAGAATTCCTTAAATATAGTTATTCATGCTACCACGATAATAAAACCGATTTTTTACATTGTGGAACTTGTGAAAGCTGTATGAGGCGAAAAAGAGCATTTAAAGAAGCTGGGGTTGAAGACCCTACGGAATATATATTATAATATAAATAATAAGTAATAGATAATAAATACCAAATAAATTATAATAACAATATAGTTAATCTTCAACAACTGTCCCCAATCTGTCCTATTGTAAAAATTCCTCTGGAATTTTGAGGTCCCCCGGGATTCAATAATCTCTGATTATTGCATATCGTAAAAACTCCTTCGGAGTTTTGAGAAATTATTAGGCATATCTATGTTTTTTAGTAATATATTATAGGATTTGCCCTTAATTGGACATACTAACATGAAAACGACCGAAGATTGACTATAAATTGATAAATAAATGGTGATATATTATGTATATTGGAAGATTTTTAGTGGTTGGAAAAACACAGCAAGGAAAACCATTTGTATCTTATAGGGTATCAAGTAGGAGTTTCCCAAACAGAAAAGCCGTAATAAATAATACCAACGACACAGTGGCAATTTTACCAAATGATTTAAATGATATGTTTGCAAATCCATATATCGCATATAATTGTATAAAAATAGTAGGAAATACAGTAATAGCAACAAATGGAACACATACAGATATTATTGCAGATAAAATTAAATTGGAGCTCCCTATCAGAGATGCTTTGGCACTATCTTTAATTGCCATGGACTATGAAAAAGATGACTACAATACGCCAAGAATAGCCGTAGTTTTAAATGAAAATACAGCATATATGGGGTATGTAGCGGATAATGATATAAGAATAAAAGAAGTCCCCCTTAAAGATGGATTGGCATATTATTTAAGCACCTATGAATGTTGTAGAATTAGCACGGAACATCAAAATATTGTAGTTGATGGAGAAAATCCAGAAGAAATTTGTAAATTTGTTATGGACTATGAAAAATTTGAAAAACCGGTGTGCTGTGCAACGGCAACTATTGATGGAGATATCGAATTAGGAACTCTTTAATATTATTTTTTTATGTGTTATTTGGGAGCTCCCCAAATACCATATACCAATATTCTATTTTTTCATAATAACTTATTTATATAATTGACATATATTTTGCATATATCTTTTTTCAAAACTAACGAATATTATATTTATTATTTATTTGGTGAGAATATGATACTTTTAGACGAGAATACTAAGGCAGTAGTTCAGGGAATAACGGGGAAACAAGGTAGTTTCCACACAAAAAATATGGTAGAATGCGGAACAAATATTGTAGCAGGAGTTACCCCTGGAAAGGGAGGAATGGAATTATATGAAATACCAATATATGACACAGTGTTAGAAGCAGTTAAAAAACATGATGCCAATGCATCAATTATATTTGTTCCAGCCCCATTTGTAAAAGATGCGGCCTATGAAGCAATTGATGCAGGAATTAAGCTAGTAATAATTATTACAGAACATGTGCCTGTTAATGATGCCATAGATATAATTAGTTATGCTAAATCAAATAATGTCCATGTGATTGGACCAAATACTCCGGGAATGGCATCTCCAAAAGTTGGAAAATTAGGGATTATTCCAATGAATGTTATAAAAGAAGGAAAAATAGGAATGGTTTCAAGAAGTGGAACACTCACATATGAAATAGCAAATGAATTATCCAATAATGGATTTGGACAGTCCTCCTGTATTGGTATAGGGGGAGACCCAGTAATAGGATTAAGTTATATAGAAATATTGGAAATGTTTGAAAATGACCCCGACACAGATGCAGTAGTAATGATTGGTGAAATAGGGGGTAGCAATGAAGAAATAGCTGCTGAATATGTAAAAACAATGAAAAAACCAGTAATTGCATATATTGCAGGTCAGACTGCACCAGAAGGTAAAACCATGGGACATGCTGGAGCCATTATTGAAAAAGGAGTGGGAACAGCAGAAAGTAAAATGAAAACACTCGAACAGGCAGGGGCCTTCGTAGTTAGAACAATTTCAGAAATACCAAAAGTATTAAAAGAAGTATTGTAGTTAATCTTCAATAACTATCCCTTTATTGTTCCAAATAATTTTGGATAGGACATATTAGAATCTAGTTTATTCACATAATATTGAGTGAAAAGGTTCGAAGATTAACTATATATTAATCTTCAATATCCCTTATCTACATTATATTTTATAATATTTTTAGTGAAAAAGACGGTAATGACTAAAACTAAAATATAAAATGGAGCTCCTTTTATTCAAAAAATCCCTTTTATTCAAAAAATAAAAAAATTAATATTTAATTATGCAGTCATAGATTCCCAAAACTCCCAAATCATTTAATTCATTTAATAAATCTTCTTTTTTATTTTCATTTATTAATATTATGGCAATTCCGCCTCCCCCCGCACCAGATAATTTAGCACCATATCCTAATTTTTGCCCAATTTCTACGATTTTATTTAGTTTTTCAGTGGATACTCCCAATTTATTTAATAATTTATGATTTTCCACCATTAATTTTCCTAACTCTTCCTTATTTTTCACAAATTCGGCTTTTTCTACAATTTCTCCAATCTGTTTAAATATCTGCCTTTTTTGTGGATGTTTTGCCACTTCATTTACTAATTCGGCTGTTTTTTTAATTCTTCGTTCGGAATGCACTATTAAAAATTGACAACCTGCCAATAAATTATTAAAATCATTATTTTCAATTGGTTTAATTTTGTTGTCTTTTATTTTCAGAGCTCCCCCATATATTATGGTGGATGTGTCCGTTATACTTGCTATACCTTGAACCTCTTTTTCTACGGTATATGCTATTTTTGATATTTCTTCTTTTGATAATATTAAATTATGCACTGTTAAAATAGATTTAATAATAGTTATTATAATTGATGCCGAAGAACCCAACCCACAACTAATGGGAATATTTGAAGTGATGGTTAATTTAAATGGCTTTATATTATTATTTATAGGATTTAATTTCATTAAATTTTTATCCATTAAGTAATTAACTGTATTTTTTAGAGTAGATGCCACATATTTTAAATCATTATCGTAGTTGCTTAGATTTATATTTAGAATATCCTGCGGATTTATTTCTACTTTTTTGTTTAAATCAATTAAATCAATTATTATTGGTTCTGGTGTTGTTGGTTGTTGGTTGTTGATAATATAATCATAACACTCCAATAACCCACTAATTTTTAAATCAACTGCCATTGAAAGTGCCATATATCCACCCACTACGGCATGCTCACCAAATAATATGACTTTTGAAGGCGTTTCTATTGTGGTTATTTTGCTATCATTGTTGTTGCCGTCATATTTAATATTATTAATATTACCAATATTATTCATTATCCCCACCGTCTAAGCCTATTTAAAATTACTTTATCTTTATTGCTAACTTCACCATCAAAATCAGCCGTTAAATATCCTTTTGTCCCAAATGTGTTTTTTAATTTTCCAGTTATATTTTTATCTGGGAGCTCCACCACCTCACCAATTAATTTTTCAGCCGAAGATTTAGAATTTGCCAACCCCTCTATAAATACTCTATTTTTATCTATTTTTATATTTCCTGTTCTAATTACTTCTTTTTTAATATTCAAGTCTTTCATTGATTTAAATTCTACTATTTCCCCCCTACCGCATATTCTTAGTGTCGTAGGTGGTAAATCCAACCTTGTAATAAGTATATTGTCCCCTATTTCTGCCATTACTTTCTCGTCAAGCTCAAATGAACAGTAGCATTCATCCCCTTTTTGTATTTCTTTTAATATTATATTTTCCTCCTTTCCTTTAAATTTGATTTTTTTAAATGGAACCACAATTGCTGGAACAATTAACATTCCTACATTTAAATGAACCTTCATTTTTGGTTTTATGTTGTATCTAAATATGTCGGACATTTTTATTTTAGCCACAATTTTATCCACTATTTCCAATTTAGAATTTGAGGATGTGAGAATACAGCCCCTATAAATTTGCTTTGCATCTACTCCATGAAGTGCCATTCCAACCCTGTCCCCCATCATTGCCTCCTTTTCTTCCTTTTTAAATCGCTGTATGCTTTTTACCTTTATATTATTCATATTTATTGGCATAATTTTTAAGTCATCCTGCCCTACGGATACTTTTCCTTTTAATATTGTTCCAGTTATTACTGTCCCAATTCCCTTTATTGGGAAGGCGTGGTCTATTGGCATCTTAAAATATTCGTCGGAGCTCCTTGTTATATTCAAACTATTCAATGTTTTATGAATAGTATTTTTTAGATTATCGATATTTTTATTTTCTTTTGCAGATATTTCTATTATTTGACTATCTTTTAAATTTTCCGTAGAATTTAATACTGCACTTACTATTGATTTTGTTCTTTTTATTTCTTCTTCTGTTGCCAGATCTATTTTTGTAATTACAGCAATGGTAGGAATGTTAAAATAATCTAATATTAGTAAATGCTCGCCTGTTTGTGTTTTTGGTCCTTCTTTTGCATCTACAACCAATATTGCCAGATCTATTATATCTGCTGCACTAACTACTGCCTTTATTAAGTCGGCATGTCCTGGTGCATCCACCAATGTGATAATATAATCGGGCATATTAAATGAAGAAAAACCTATATCAATTGTAATTCCTCGTTTTTTTGATTCTGGTAATTTATCCAATGATGAAGTTGATGCTATTTCTGTTAAAACTCTTGCTAATGTCGTTTTTCCGTGGTCAATGTGTCCAAATATTCCTAAATTTATATTTTTCATATTATATCCCTTTATCTAATATATCCAATATATAACATATATATTATGTATAATCTATATAACATATATAGTGAATCGACAATTATATATTCAATAAATATCTTTTTCTAATCCTATAATCAGTTTTTAATCAAATAATGGTGTAATTAACCCATATATACATCATATTAAATGTAAATACCATTAAATGTAAATACCCATTGATTTATTATAATTAATATTAAATAAAATGAGGCATTATCATAAATATAGTTTATTGTTTATATCATATTATACATATCATTATTTAGTTAATCTTCAATAACTGTCCTTATTCGTCATATCGTAAAAATTCCTCTGGAATTTTGAGGTCCCCCCGGGATTCAATAATCTCTGATTATTGCATATCGTAAAAATCGCTTTGCGATTTTGAGAATTATTAAATAAAATCCTTTTAGGATTTTATACAAAATCGAAGATTTTGTAAATAAAATCTCTTAGAGATTTTGTAAACGAATTTCTTCATATATTGATAATATAGTAGAGATTTTAGCTTTTAGGACGGTTTAATGAAAACGACCGAAGATTGACTATAAATAAAAGGTGAAAAATTGATACCAGATTCATTAAAGAAAGAAATATTAATTATGGGTTGCGGAAATCTTATATTTGCCGATGATGGCTTTGGATATGAAGTAATAAATAAGTTGGAGAGCATGGAGCTCCCTGAAAATATTGGATTAGTAGATGCTGGAACTAGTGGCTCAGCTTATTTGATGTCTATGTTGGACGAGGAAAGTAGTGTAAAAAAGGTAATACTTGTAGATATTATTGATTTTGAATTGCCTGCTGGAACATTGAAAAAGTTCGGAGTTGAGGAGCTCCCAAATATTCCAAAATATAATTTTGATGCCCATGATATGCCACTTGCTCCATTTTTAGTAGAGGCCCAGAAAAATGGAATAGAGGTAGTAATTATCGGATGTCAATTGAAATATGTATCCAACCCAGATATTGTAGTGGGATTAACCGAGGAAGTTAAAAATAGCTTAGACGATGCCGTAAAAATGGTTTTGGAAGAAATTTAGTATTTTTTACCGAATAGTTTCGTTTCTTTTTTCTTTTTTTATTCATTCCGTTATTCTTTTACTAATATTATTATTTTTTTATCTTATTGTATATTTCACATCATATTTTTTTATTATAATAAATTAAAATAATATATACTACTATTACTAATATTATATTGCGCCATGTGCCGATTAAATTATAAAATATAACCATGAATAATAAACATATTTAAGGTGATATAATGTATGAATGGAAGTTAAATGATATTGTAGATAATGGATTATGTGCCAAATGTGGAACATGTGTTGTTGTATGTCCTAACAATATATTAGAATTCGAGGAAGTTCCAAAACTAACCGAAGAATGTTTAAGAAAAGGATATGGAATGTGCCATGATGTATGCCCGAGAGTTTCATCAGGTAAATACCAAATAAGCATTAGGGAAAACTTTAAAGAAGAACATTACTATGGAAAAGGAGATATAGAAGGGCAAGACGGTGGAGTAGTTTCAACATTTTTAAAACATTTATTGGAAAACAAAAAAATAGATGGTGCAATTGTAGTTGGAGACGAGTGCTGGAAACCTGTTTCATTAATTGTTCAAAATCCCGAAGATATAGAAAAATCAGCGAAATCAAAATATGCTGTATCAACACTTGAAGCCCTAAGGGAAGCCGGAGAAATGGGTATTGAAAAGGTAGCCGTTGTTGGATTACCATGTCAAATAGCAGGCCTTAGAAAACTTCAATATTTCCCATATTTAGCAAAATATGATGGGGAGCTCGGCAAAAATGGAAAATTAGCAAAATTACCAAAAATAGAATATCTTATTGGATTGTTATGCACAGAGAAGTTTGAATATGATAAATTAAAAGAAGCCCTTGCAAAGAACGATATAAAAATTGAAGATGTAAAGAAATTTGACATCAAAAAAGGTAAATTAATTATAATTACAGAAGATGAAGAGTATAAAATACCTTTAAAAGATATTGAAATGAATGCCGGCTGTAAAATGTGTAGGGACTTTGATGCTGAAATGGCCGATGTATCAGTTGGATGTGTTGGAAGTCCAGACGGCTACTCAACAGTGACCATCAGAACAGAGAAAGGGGAAGAAATTAAAAATGCAGTGGAGTTAAACGAAGGTGTAGAATTAGCCCCTATTGAAAAATTAAAAGAATTAAAACTTAACAGATTCAAAAAAGAACTCGAAAGAAGAAAAGAAAATAATGAAAAAATATCATTCTATTGGCTTGCTGATTATGCGGGAGTAGGTAAAAGAGCAGATAACGACTACTTTATAAGAGTAAGAGCAAAACCTGCTGGATGGTATTCGTTGGATGAAGTTAAAGAGATAGTAAAAATAACTGAAAAATATGACGGCAAAATAAAGATGACAAATAGAGGAGGCTTCGAAATCCACCATATAACTCCATTTTATGCAGAAGACATGGCCCTGGAACTTGCTGAAAAAGACCTAATTACAGGTTCGGAAGGACCACTTGTAAGGGCAACTCTTGCATGTCCGGGGGAAGGAAACTGTGGAAGTGGATTAATAAATACCACAGAATTATGTTCAATTATCGAAGATAATTTCATAGAACATCCTGCACCATATAAATTCAAAATTGCAATAAGTGGATGTCCAAATAAATGTGTAAGACCTCAAATCCACGAAATAGGTATTGCAGGCGTTAAATTCCCAATAACTAATGAAGAAAATTGTAATGGATGCGGAAGATGTGCCGATATTTGTAAAGTCGAAGCAATAGACATTAGGGGAGATACATCATATACAAACTACAATATATGTATAGGTTGTGGAAAATGTATAAAAGGCTGTCCAAATGAAGGTAGAGATATGAAAGAAGAAGGATTTATGGTATTCGTTGGCGGAAAATCAGGTAGGGAAGTAATTGAAGGAATAAGCATGAAATTAATGAGTATAGAGGAAATAGTAAATTTAATTGATAAAGTATTAATTGTATACCATAAATATGCCCAAAAACCGCAAAGAGAAAGATTGGGGGCAGTTATGGCAAGGGTTGGAAAAGGAAAATTCTTAGAAGAAGTTAAAGAATTGATGGAGAAAGAATAATCATTTCAACTTTGCTTTTTCTTACTCTACTATCTTCTTTACCTTAATTAATTATTATTTTAACTATTATTTTAACTATTTATTATTTTTTTATTTTATAGGGGGATTTTATGGACTATAATGTTGTTTTTCATATTGAAGAGGATATATTAGAAAGGCTCAATATTGCCCTCAACATGAGCTCCAATCTATTAAGGAATATAAAAACCGCTAAAATTGCAATGGTTTCAACCCACAATGCTCCAAAGCTATTTTTAAAAAAAAACTTAACTGGGGATGTATGTGAAAGGATAAAATTTTTGGCATCTAAAAATGCAAAATTTTTTGTGTGCCGTAATGCCTTGGAGGGCTTAGGTATCCATGAATCAGAACTTATTGCTGAATGCGAGGTAATTCCTGCGGGAATAGTTAAGCTCATAGAACTTCAAAATAACGGTTTTGCATATATTAAACCTTAATACATGATGGCATATCATAATCCACATTAAATTAAACTTTTGAATATATTAATTTCTTTTTTAACATAACAATACTTATAATACTTATTTTTGAAAAAAATGTAAGAAATTATCCTGGTGATATGATGAATATTAAGGAGCTCGGTAAGATGATGGAAGAACTATTGGGATTAAACTATCCAGCAGTTGCCGTAAAACTTGCAAAATCCCCTGGTGATATACCAGAAGGATACAGTGAGATAAAAGATAAGATAAGACATTGTGAAATGGTTCAAAAAGTAAGAAAAGAAGGCATAAAATTCTATGCCACAAATGAAAATCATTTATGTAAAGGGGGAGCTCATAATATTGGGGTCAATCAAAGTCCCAATATAGAAGACTTGGAAATAAAATTGCATGTGAAACTGGGAAATTTTAAGACCTATGAAAGTTCAAAGAAAACCATGGAATTAGTTCCGAAAATTAGAGAACAAATGTATGCAAGTGTTTATGCACCGCTAAGTGATGCAGATTTTAAACCTGATTCAATAGTTGTGGTTACCACTCCAAAGATTGGACTTAGGCTATCTCAGGCATTATTATACAGCAAGGGTGGGAGAATCCATGCAAGCTTTGCAGGAACTCAGTCTTTATGTGGCGATGCAGTTGCAGCAGTTAAACTCAGTGGGACAGCAAATGCAACATTGGCATGCAATGGCTCAAGAAAATATGCAAAAATCGAAGATAATGAGATGGTGGTTGCATTTCCTCCATCGGAATTAGAAAATATAATTGACGCATTGAAACATTTTAGAGAAGTATGGGGATAAATACATAAATTAAATATGCTTTGATACAGCTATTTTTATATTTTTTATAATTTTTTCGTAAATTTAATGGAATCTTTTGCAAGTATTTGCTACTGCCATATTTTGATTAAACATTTACAGCAAATATGCAATTTAAAAATAGTTTTTTCTTATTATGTTTTTTCCCAAATGTTGTAAAACCATATGTCTATTTAATAACTTTACAATATAAAATAGGAGCTCATCAAGAAATATATGTTTTTACTATTTATGTGAGCTCTAATATAATATAAATTATGATAAACAGAAATTGAAAATAAAATTCACCATATCCACTATGGAATATGGTGATATATGCTCCCTACACACTATGGAATAAGGATTAAAAAGATAAGAAAAATAATAATGAGTATTGCAACATAATATTATATATTGCAATTATAAAAACCTATGCGATCTAATAATTTATAAAATTAGCTTCTTAATTCAATTTCAATTTGAACAGCTTCTGGAATTCTTATTTTCATGATGTGTTTCATGGTTCTTTCGTCTGCTTCTATATCAATTACTCTTTTATGAACTCTCATTGTCCATCTATCGAATGAAGAAGAACCTTCTCCATCTGTTGATTTTCTTGTTGTAACTTTTAATGTTTTTGTTGGCAATGGGATAGGTCCAGCCATATCTACTCCTGTTTTTTCCGCTATTGTTTTTATGTTGTTGCATACTCCGTCTAATTCTTGATAGGAGGTACTACTTAATTTAATTCTTGCTTTTTGCATAATATTGCCTCTATTTATTTTATAGTATTTAATATAAAAAACTGATTTACGCCCTAAAAAATTAAAACCCTAAAAAAGGTTAAAAAAATATAGATATTATTAATAATTATTTGAATCAATTATTAAATTATTTGTTTTTAGCTTTTACATCAATACACATACCAGCTGCTACTGTCATTCCCATATCTCTAATAGCGAATCTACCGAGTTGTGGAATTTCTTTAACATTTTCAATAACCATTGGTTTTGTTGGCATGATTTTAACGATTGCTGCATCTCCTGCTTTTAAGAAGTCTGGGTTTTCTTCTTTAACTTCTCCTGTAGCTGGGTTCAATTTCTTTTGGAGCTCCATGAATGTACATGCTACCTGTGCTGTGTGAGCGTGGAATACTGGTGTGTATCCTACGGTCATAACTGATGGGTGCTGTAATACAACGATTTGAGCTGTGAATTCTTCTGCTACTGTTGGGATGTTGTCTGGGTGTCCTAAAACATCTCCTTTTTTAATGTCTTTTTTACCTACTCCTCTTACATTGAATCCAACATTGTCCCCAGGTTCTGCTTTTGGTAATTGTTCGTGGTGAGCTTCAATTGTTTTGATTTCTCCACTTACTCCAGCTGGTTCAAATACAACTTTGTCCCCTGGTTTCATAACTCCTGTTTCAACTCTTCCTACTGGAACTGTTCCTACTCCTGTAATTGTATATACATCTTGAATAGGCATTCTTAATGGTAAGTTTGTTGGTTTTTCAGGTGGGTTGAATGTATCGATTACTTCAACTAGCGTTGGACCTTTGTACCATGGCATTTTATCAGATTTTTTAACATTGTTGTCTCCAACGAATGATGCTACTGGAACAAAGTGTATGTTAGCTGGGTTGTATCCTAACATTTTTAATAATTGGTTTGAAAGCATATCTACCATAGCTTTGTATTCTTCTTCACTGTAATCTACGGTATCCATTTTGTTAATTGCAACAGCTAACTGGTTTACACCTAATGTTCTGATTAAGAAGATGTGCTCTCTTGTTTGGGGTTGAAGACCTGTTTTAGCATCATTTACATCACATACCAATACAGCTGCATCAGCTTGTGAAGCTCCTGTAATCATGTTTTTAATGAAGTCTCTGTGCCCTGGGCAGTCCACAATTGTTACATCGTATTTTTTACTCTCGAATTTCTTGTGAGCAATATCGATTGTAACTCCTCTTTCTCTTTCTTCTTTTAATCCATCCATAACATATGCAAATTCGAATCCTGCTTTACCTTTTTCAGAAGCTTCTCTTTTTAATCTTTCTATTATTTGCGGGTCAATTGTTCCACTGTCCAATAATAATCTTCCTACTGTTGTGGATTTACCAGCATCTACGTGTCCGATAAATGCAACATTTAGTACGGGTTTTTCTTTTGCCATTTTATCACCAAGTTTTATTTAAAATATATATTTTTAACATATATAATATTTTATAATATCAACAACTATAAATTGTAATATCCATTATGCCAAAGGAGTATATATATTTTATGGTATAATGGATACCCAATATAGTTATTATTATCTTATTTTTTTATTTTATTAATTTATAGTATGTTTTAATATATAGTATGTTCGGAGCTCCGAGAATTAAAACAAAGAATTAAATAATGAATAATATTTAATCTGTTTTTAATCCTTTTCTTGTCCTAATTTCTTTTACAATTTGTGGCTGTAATTCAGTAGGAACTTTTTCAAATCCTCCGAATTCAATACTCCACAAACATCTACCTTGGGTAGCTCCCCTAATAGCACCAGCGAATCCAAACATTTCAGAAACAGGAGCTTTTGATTTGATTGTGGTCATATCTCCTTCCTGTTCCATGTCCAATATTTGTCCTCTTCTGTTGCTGAGCTCCTTCATAGCATCTCCCATGTAGTCTTGTGGTGTGCTGATATATACATTTTGAATAGGCTCTAATAATCCAACATTAGCCTGAGCAATAGCATCTCTTACACCAGTTCTTACAGCAGGTATCAATTGAGCAGGCCCTCTGTGAATTGCATCTTCGTGGAATACTGCATCCATTAATTTAACCTTTACGCCTTGACATTTTTCAGCAGCTAATGGACCATTCTTTACAGCCTCTTTAAATCCTTCAATGATTAACTCCCTAGCTTCGTCCAATTGAACAATACCTCTGGTCATGTTAAGAAGAACATTTCCTTCGTATATTGTCATTACTCTTTTAGCTTCTTCTCTGTTCATTCCTATTTCAACCAATTTGGTTTCTACTTCTTTTGGAGTTTTCTTTTTAAAGTCTTCGTCTTTAATAAGTCCTTCCACATGAGCATTATATACACATTCGTCCAATGGTTCAGCTACGAAGTATAATCTGTTGTGTTTGTTTGGAGATTTACCTTCTACCTCTGGCGATACACCATTTACAGCTTCCCTATATACAACAATAGGCTCACCAACATCTACTTCAACACCTGCATCTCTTCCAATTTTGGTATTGGTAATAACTTCAATGTGCAATTCTCCCATACCACTGATTAAGTGTTCTCCTGTTTCTTCGTTAATTTCCACTCTTACTGTGTTGTCTTCTTTTGCTATTTGTCTTAACACATCAATTAATTTCGGAAGATCTTTTGTGTTTTTAGCTTCTATTGCCACAGTAATAACTGGCTCACTCACATGGGTAATGGATTCAAATGAAGGGTCAAGTATTGTGTTAGGACTACATACTGTTTCTCCCGCACTTGCTTCTTTTAATCCTGTTAAAGCACAAATATTTCCAGCTGAAACGCTTGGAACTTGCACTCTTTCAGCACCCATAAATACAGCAACTTGCTGTGCTCTTGCCTTAGCCTTTATACTCACTAATCTTAATTCATCCCCTTGTTTAATCCTACCACTGAATAACCTACAAGCAGATATTGCACCAGCGTGCTTATCCATGATAATTTTAGTAACTACTCCTGCCATTGGTCCATTAGGATCACAGTTAACCATAGCTTTACCAATTTCTGACTCTAAATCTCCTTTCCAAATGTTTGGAATTCTGTATTTTTGAGCTTCAACTGGGTTTGGTAAATGTGTAACAACCATGTCCAAAAGAACGGCATGAAGTGGAGCTTTTTCAGCAAGTTCTTTTTGATTTTCTGCTTCACAATAGTCGATAATGTCTTTAAAGGTAATTTTTGTTTTTTGCATGTATGGAACTGATATAGCCCAGTTGTGGTATGCTGAACCAAATGCTACACTTCCATCCATAACATTTACAACCCATTTTCCTTTAAATTCCTCAGGAGACATTTTTTCAATTAATTTATTTACATCAGCAATGATTTTCATAAATCTATTTTGGAGCTCCTCAGGAGTTAATTTTAATTCATTTAATAACCTATCTACTTTGTTAATAAATAAAATAGGTTTAACTTTTTCTTTTAATGCCTGTCTCAATACTGTTTCTGTTTGAGGCATAATACCTTCAACAGCACAAACTACAACAACAGCACCATCAATTGCCCTCATTGCTCTTGTAACATCCCCTCCAAAATCAACATGTCCAGGAGTATCGATTAAATTAATTAAATGAGGTTTTCCTTGACATTCATGCACCATTGAAACATTTGCCGCATAAATTGTAATTCCTCTTTCTGCTTCTTCTTCATCAAAATCTAATGCAAGCTGGTCTCCTGCAAGGTCTTTTGATATCATTCCAGCTCCTGCTAAAAGGTTATCTGATAAAGTTGTTTTCCCATGGTCAATGTGGGCACAAATTCCAATATTTCTAATTTGGTCGTGGGTCTCCATCAAGCTCACAACCTGTTCAACCATTTTTGCTCTTCTTCCCATTGGTTTCTCCTCTAATATGATTATTAATAATGGATATATGTTATGTATATATAATATTCTATTTCCACAATATGATATATAATAAAATAAAGTTCATAAAATATGTATTATTATGTAAAATATGAGTAATAATAGACAATAATGTATTTGAATACTATTATTACAATCATATATATATTTTACTAAGATTATCTTGCAGACTGTGCAACTCTTTCTTTTTCTTCTTTTTTCCTTACAGCGAAACTTCTTTGCATATCTGCTTTTGAAGCAAACATAATTTCGTCAGCTAAACACTGTGCAGCTGATTTTTTATTTTTGTGAGCTGAATTTAATGTTCCTATTGCGATGTTTCTTAAAGCTGTATCCAATCTTCTTGATGGCGATACATCCACAGATTGAAGGAATGCAATTCCCCCGTAGGAGATTCTTGTGGTTTCTTCTCTTGGTCCGCCATTTTCTAATGCTTCAACCAATACTTTAACAGGGTTTTCGTTTGTTCTTTTTTCAATTATTTCAAAAGCTTCTTCAACGATACTTAATGTTACTTGTTTTTGACCGGTGTTTTGTTCTGCCCTCATTAAATTATTTACTAATCTTTCTACAATGTTCATTTTTGCTTTTTCGAACATTCTACCTGAGTTTCTTCCTGATGTATGAGGTACAAAAATTGGTTCAAGGTTAATGTAATGTCTTAAACTTGGGTCTTTAACAACAATTTCTGTGGTGTCCCATTTATTAAACAATTTTATTTCCAATGTCTCACCTAATTTTAATTTTAAATAATTTTTCTTTTATGATATTTGTGGGTATATTGAGTTAATTATCTTCTTACTTTTTCTTGTCTTCCTCTAACAAGCTCTCTCATTGAGTTTTTACCTACCATAACAACTCTAAATCTAACTCCTGGGATATCCCCTTTAGCTTGCCCACTTGGACCACCAATTCCTTCAATAACTACCTCATCGTGTTCGTCTATGAAGTTAATAGCATGGTTTCCTGGTGCAAATGCTGTAACAACTCTACCATTTTTAATTAATTGAACTTTAACACATTTTCTAATAGCTGAGTTTGGCTGTTTTGCTTCCAATCCTACTTTCTCAACTACAATTCCTCTTCCCATAGGAGCTCCTCCCAATGGGTCGGATTTTTCTTTTAATTTCAATGCTTTATTTACATATTTATAATGGTGCCATCTGCTTTCTTTTCTTTTTAATACAATTTTTCTTCCAGCAAACTCTCCCTTTGGGGACTTACTTCCTGACACGGTAATCACCTAATATTATTACTTTTTATTCTTTTATTATTAATATAATATTTTAATTATTCAGTTTTTTCAATGATTTCCTTAGGTTCATTGGATTGTTTTTCAGCTGGTTTGTCTGTTGATTGTTTTTCAGCTGGTTTGTCTGTTTTTGGTTTATTGGAGTTGAATTTTTTAGGAGGTCTTGAATCTGAAATTACTTTAATATTTGTTGCATCGGTTAATCTTTTAATTATATCAACAGTTCTATTAATGTTCTTTCCTCTATCTCCCACAATTGATTTCCTTAATTTAGGATGCACTCTAACATATACAACCAAATCATCATTGTATTTTTTAACCCATACATCATCTAATTTTAATGGAGCCAATAAATTCCTTACAAATTGTTTTAAATCTGTGGAATACTCAACAACATCTATTCTTTTTCCGAACTTTTCAGTGGCATTCCTAACATTTTCTCCACCTTTTCCAATTGCAGCCCCTATGTCTCCCTCCTTAACAATGAATATAATTCTTTCATCATCGGAGATGCAATCCATTACCTCGGCATTAGTTATTTTTTCAAATAGTGCCATCTTCATAATGCCGTCCTTATCAAATTTAACCTTCATAGCATCACCATATATAAAATATAAATTTTTTTAATTATTCTTCATCGTCTTCTTCGTCTTCTTCGTTTATTATGTTCAAAATTGTTGAGTTTCCTGGATCCATAACAATAAGTGCAGAAACAGGGAATGGCTTACCACATATTGCCCCTAATTCTAATGATATTGACTCATGTGTATAAACCGGTATATCTGATAATTTAGCATAATAATTAATATCTTCGTTAACATCTTTTATGCAGTTTTCTGCTACTATTATAAGTTTTCCTTCGCCATGTTTTATGTTTTTTAGGACTTTTTTTGTCCCCAATACTACGCTACCGGTATCTACTGCTACCCTTATAGACCTATTTATATCCATTGTTATACCTCTTTCTCATTTATTTCTCCAGAGGGTTTCCCGTGTTTATGGAATGAAATAATATAAAATTATTATAAAATTATAAATATCTTCATTCCTTAGAGAATTCCCAAACTGTGTTTTTAATATTTTATGTTTATAACTCAATTACATAGTTAAAAGGTATTTTTATACTTTATGTATATTATTATATTTAAATTTAAAAATAATTATTAATTATTATAAAACAAAGTTTGAATATTGATATTATAATAAATATTTTAGCTTTTAATCATAACATATTTATGAAAAAGACCAATAATTTACTATAATAAAATAAATTAATAAAAAATATAGTAGTAGATTAATGACAATAATAAATTAATAACAAATATAAAAATTATATATTTCATTAATTATTAATTTTCCTCTTTTTCAACCGTTATCATCAAATCTTTTCCTTCTTCATAATCTCTATCTATATATACATCCACACAGCCAGTTCCCATGGATATAGGTTTTCCAACAATGATATTTTCCACAACTCCGCTTAATTTATCGGAATGTCCTTTTTCAGCCGCAGAATATAAATGTTTTACAGTTTCTTCAAATGCAGCTCTTGCAAGAACTGAGGCTTTTTCACCACTTAATCCATGCCTACCTATTGATTTAACAGATCCGTCAGCAGTCATGATATCTGCTATCACCATTAAATGCCTTATATCAACATTAAGACCTTGCTGGTTTAAAACACCACTTATTTCATTTATAATGGCATTTCTAGCTGCTTCTATGCCCAATACATCTTGAATCTCCACGATATTATTTGAAGTAGTTCTTACCATATCTACTCCATCAATCTCAAATACGGCACTTAAATTTGAACCTTCACTGTGTAGAATATATTCTCCCATTGTATCATCTTTTTTAACGATAACCCGAGGTATATTTGGAACTCCCTTTAAATGAATGGATTTAACTTTTGGAATTCTTTTTCTAAGTGCTTTTAATGATGGTGTTTTTATTATTAATCGAAGAATATTGCCTTCCTGTTCTATTTTTAATTTCATCTTCTTTTTAATAGCTTCCATCACATCATCAGCAGTTATATTTCGTTGCTTCATTGATTCTGGATTTAATACTACATTTATAGCTAGTTTAACCATGTCTAT
The DNA here is from genome assembly GCF_000017185.1 of Methanococcus aeolicus Nankai-3. Classification (NCBI taxonomy): domain Archaea; kingdom Methanobacteriati; phylum Methanobacteriota; class Methanococci; order Methanococcales; family Methanococcaceae; genus Methanococcus; species Methanococcus aeolicus. The sequence continues at coordinate 812,194 of NC_009635.1, forward strand.
ATGTATATCTTGTGCGATATTCTGAACAGTTATGCTTTCAATGTTTTTTGCTACTTCTTCTGCCTTACTTTTATCAAATGCATAGTCTTCTGTTAAATATACCGTCATCGTAGGAGTAGATGGCTCTTTTCTAGCATCTACAATCTCAATCATCCTTGGAAGACCCAGCGTAACATTTAACTCCGCAACACCCGCATAGTGAAATGTTCGCATTGTCATCTGTGTCCCGGGCTCCCCGAGGGATTGGGCTGCCACAACTCCAACTGATTCATTAGGTTCAACAAGTGTTCTTTCATATGATTTAACAGTTTCAGAAATTATATCTCGTATTATATTTTCATCTTCTATTTTTTCACTTATTATTTTATTTATTAATTCTTTTTTTAACAATAATGGCAATATTGTATTTTCTAATTTCTGTTCCAGCATGGTTTTTTCCATTTATTCCACCATTTTAAGGGTATATCTTAAATGTTTAAATTTAAAAAAATAATATTAAATAATATAGATGAAATAATTAAATATGCATATATGTATATGGTGTGTTTGGGAGCTCCACACAACAATTATATGTAAATCCCATATTTTATTTATTCATTCTATTTTATTCATATTTTGACTTAACTTTTGTAAATATTTTGTCTAAATCCACAGATTTTCCATGGTCGGCCTTTGCAGGGTCTACTCCATCATCCCCGTAGGTAAATTGAACAATCATCCCTTTTGAATCTCTTACAGATGTATCATATTCTACTTTTAGGTCTTGAAGAGCATTTACCAATCTTCTTTGCATGTATCCAGATTGTGCCGTCCTAACAGCCTGGTCCACTAATCCTTCTCTTCCCCCCATGGCGTGGAAGAAGTATTCTGTGGGCGTCATACCTGTTTTATAGCAACTCCTAACGAAACCGTGGGATTCTGCGGATAAACTTCCTTTTTCGAAGTGAGGTAGCGTTCTATCTCTGTATCCCCTAAATATTCTTCCTCCCCTAACTGCCTGCTGACCAACACAACCGGCCATCATTGTAATATTCAACAATGAACCTCTTGCACCGGTCCTTGCCATTACTGCTGCATGGTTTGTTTTACTTAAATTTCGTTCAGCAACCTTACCTGCATCATCCCTAGCCTTACCCAATACCTGCATAATATATGCTTCCCTTGATTCTTCTGGGCTTCTTCCAGGCAGTAATTCAAGTGTTCCGTTTTCATATTCTTTAATTATTTCTTCAACTTCTTTTTCTGCTTTATCCAAAGTCGCCTTTATTTCCTCAACAGACTCTTCTGAAATATCTTCATCGTCAATACCAGTTGTAAAACCTTTTATCATCATGGATTTTATGGACATTTTTGTTGAAGTATCAAGGAATATTCTTGCTTGTTCTGAACCAAATTCTTTAACTAGGGTATTTAATATAATTCCTGCCTCAGAACCATATCCATTTTTATCAATAACTCCTTTCAGGAGCTCCCCATTTATTATTACCACATAGGAATCATGAGGGCAGTCTTCTTTTTCACAAATTTCACATTTTTTACAAGTTTTTGCCCTATATTTTAGAGTTAATTCCTTAGGAAGTGTTTTAGAAAATAGTGTTCTTCCGCTGTATAATTCTACTCCATCTTCAATTTTATCAGGAGCTCCCAAATCCATTTCAAGATTGGCACTTCTTAACAATATTGAAGCTTCATCTTTTGTAAAGTAGGAACTTGTTAACACATATGCCCCGGATATGAAATCGTGAATTGCCCCAATAATTGGACCACCATATCTGGGAGAAACAATATGATTTTCTACAAGCATTATTGCCTCAGCCTCTGCTCTAGCCTCTTCTGATTGAGGAACATGTATGTTCATTTCATCTCCATCGAAGTCAGCATTGTAAGGCGGACATACACAAAGATTGTGTCTAAATGTCCTATACGGCAAAACTTTTACCCGGTGTGCCATAATTGACATTCTGTGTAATGAAGGTTGCCTGTTATATAATACAATATCTCCATCAATTAAATGTCTCTCGACAATCATTCCTTCTTCCACTTTTTCCGACCAAAGTTCTTTAACTTTATCAGTTATTTTTATTTTATATTCTTCTTCCTTTCCATCTCTTGTCTTTACTTTTTTGATAAGATAGTTAACACCAGGGTGATTATCTGCACCATTTGCTATGAGCTCCCTTATTTTATCAATATTGTATTTTGTGACCTTCTCAGGAATGGTTAATTCTTTTGCTATTTGCTTTGGAATACCTACTTCATTTATACTTAATCTTGGGTCGGGCGAAATAACGGTCCTTGCTGAGAAATTTACCCTTTTACCTGCAAGATTATGCCTAAATCTACCTTCTTTACCTTTTAACCTTTGAGCAATAGTTCTGAGCGGTCTTCCACTTCTATGTCGTGCGGGAGGTGTTCCAGGTGCTTCATTATCAAAGTAGGTATTTATGTGGTATTGTAATAAATCCCAAAGGTCTTCAATAATTAAGTTAGGAGCTCCTCCCTCAATATTTTCGTCTAACCTCTGGTTAATTCTGATAATATCAACTAATTTATGGGTTAAATCGTCCTCACTTCGTTCCCCACTTTCAAGCGTAATAGAAGGCCTAACTGTAACTGGTGGCACAGGTAGGCTTGTTAAAATCATCCATTCAGGTCTTGCTACTTCTGGATTAACACCTATTAACATACAATCTTCATCAGGTATTTTTTCTAGAATTTCTCTAACTTCTGAAGACATCAGTTGTTTTTGGGTTTTTCCTTCTATCTGCAAATAAGCCGTTGGTTTAGAATATTTTATATCATATTTAGTTTCGCCACAGTACGGGCAGATATCTTTTCCGGCCCCTTCTTTTAACACATCGTCAGCCAATTGCCATTTATCTCCGCCTTCTTCTTCTAAAGTTTCCATTTTTTTAAGGTATTCCATTCTTCTGGTTTCACTTAAAGCCACCTTTCCACAGTGCGGACATACAGCCTTTAGTATTTTGTATATGTCTTTTGCATACCCGATATGGACAGCAGGTTTTGATAACTCAATATGTCCAAAATGACCAGGGCATGTTCCTACCCTTCCCCCGCAGGTTTTACATACAAGACCCGGATCTATTACTCCCAATCTAGTATCCATTAAACCTCCATCTATGGGGTATCCATCATCATCATAAGTATCAGCAGTTACAATTTTCGCTACTGAAATTTTTCGGATATATTCTGGAGATAATAAACCAAATACTATTCCCCCGATTTCTTTTGGAATGTCATATCTATCCATTAAATCACCTTATATTATGGCATAATTATTAAATGTCCTAAATATCTCTAATATACTGATATAGTATGTTCAGAAACTCCTTTGGTTTAGCAATTTTAATTGCTTAACTTTACACCATAATGGATTATTATTTAATAATTTCGTTGTTGTTTATATGATATATGAAGTCTTTTTAGACATTCGAGAACAGACTTGAACATACTATGATTAAAGATTAATAATAATTAAAAAATACACGAAATATAGTTAATCTTCAATAACTGTCCTTTATCCGTCCAAATCATTGAATAAAATCTCTTCGAGATTTTATACAAAAGCATAGCTTTTGTAAACAAAATCCTTTTAGGATTTTGTACAAAATCGAAGATTTTGTAAATAAATTTCTTCATTATTGATAAATATGGAGAGATTTTAGCTTTTAATCTAGAACAGTTTGGTGAAAAATACCGAAGATTGACCATACATAATAAATATTAAGAATATAATTAAAAATATAATTATACTCTATCTTTTAATTCAAGCTTTGGATTTATTCCCATACTTCTAAGCTCATCCAATAATAACTTAAAGGCATAAGGCAACCTTACAGAAGGTATTTTTCTATTATTTTGAACATCCTCTGTTTCGCCACATGCTTGACATCTTTTCATTCCTCTTTTGTGGTCATATATGGCAACTTCACCACAGTTGGAACAAATATGGCATTCATAAGGGTCGGATTCATCAAATAATCGTTCCTTCAATAATAATGCCGTTCCATGCCCGATAAGAACATCCCTTTCCATTTCTCCAAATCTTAAACCTCCTTCTCTTGCCCTACCTTCTGTTGGCTGTCTTGTTAATACCTGTATTGGACCCCTACTTCTTGCATGCATTTTTCCTGCCACAAGATGATGTAATTTCTGGTAGTATGCTATTCCAACAAATATTTCGCATTCAAGTTTTTTTCCAGTTTTTCCATCAAACATTACTTCTTTACCATTGTGTTTGTATCCGCACTTTTCCATGGAGCTCCTTAATTCCCATTCTGGGTCTCCACTAAATATAGTTCCATCTATTCTTTTACAGTTCATAGAACCGACTTTTCCCCCAATCATTTCCAATACCTGACCAATAGTCATCCTTGATGGAATTGCATGGGGATTAATTATTAAATCTGGAACTACTCCATTTTCAGTAAATGGCATGTCTTCTTGGGGAACTATAAGACCTAAAACCCCTTTCTGACCGTGCCTTGAAGCAAATTTATCTCCCAATTCTGGTATTCTTAAATCTCTTACTCTAATTTTTGCCAATCTATTTCCTTCTTTGGTTTCAGACAATATTACGGCATCTACAATGCCCCCTTCTCCATGTCTAATGGTAATAGAGGTATCTCTTCTTTGAGATTTAGACCTTAAAGATATATCTTGCTCCTCCAAAAATCTTGGTGGGGAGGTTTTTCCAATTATTACATCTCCAGATTTTACCTCTGATTCTACCTCTACAATACCATCGTCCCCTAAATTTCTATATGCCTCTTCTGCCCTGTATCCTCTAACCCCTTGCTCAGGGATTTCAAACCTATCTACCTGTCCCCCAGGATGTCTTTTTTCAAAACCTTCATAGCTTCTGAAAAAGCTACTTCTCGCAAGTCCTCTTTCGATTGATGCCTTATTTATGATAAAAGCATCCTCCATGTTGTATCCTTCATAACTCATTACAGCTACAACAAAATTTTGACCTGCTGGTCTTCTGTCAAATCCAAGTATTTCTTGGTGTTTAGTTCTAACAATAGGAACCTGAGGATAATGTAATAAATGTGCCTTTGTATCCATTCTTAATTTCATATTTGCCAATGGCATTCCAAGGGATTGCTTACCCATGGCCGCCGCCATTGTAATCCTTGGAGCAGAGTTATGCTCAGGATATGGGGCAACACCTGCACCTATTCCAAGTATTGATAATGGGTCAATTTCAAGATGAGTGTGATTTTTAGTTAAATCTTTTTCATAGTTTGCAATATATGCATTCTCCTCTTCCTCGGCATCTAAATATTCAATAACCCCCATTTTAACCAATCCTGAAAAATTAAGTTCGCCCTGCTCTACTTTTTTAATGAGTTCTTCGTTTAATTTAGACACTCCATTTTCTACAACAATTAATGGCCTAACGGCCCTACCTGCATCCGTTGAAATGTGTATATCGGAGCTCTCTTCATTGTAAGATATTGAAGTAAAAGGAGATATTTGGCCATTTCGCCTATTATCCCTTAAATATTTTATAAGTTCATCGGGAGACTCCACTGAACCGATTAATTTTCCATTAACATATAAATTTGCATATTTTTCCAAGGTTTTCACCTTTTTAACCTAATAAATTTTATTGAATATGACAATTAATATAATAGTAATAATTATCATTAAATATAATTAAAAATTTAAATATATATTATTTAAAATATAGATTAATAACTATCCTTAGCCGATTTTACATATCCTGATTCTTTTAATAAATCAATTATTTTATCATCTTGTTCCTGTGTAGTGATTTCACACATTACTGCTATGTTTTTAACCAAACCACAGTTTGGACCCTCAGGAGTTTCTGATGGACAAATTTTTCCCCACTGTGTAGCATGTAAATCCCTTGCTTCAAAGTGTGGCTGTGACCTAGATAAAGGAGATACCAATCTTCTAAGTTGCGAAACTGTTGCCAAATAACTTGTTCTATCAAGTAATTGACTAACTCCAGTTCTACCGCCAACCCAGTTTCCTGTTGCCATAGCATGTCTTATTCTTTCAGTTAAAACATCACTTCTAACTGCGGCTTGAATTGATGGAGATTTATTTCTTATTGCCTGTCTCTCTAATTGGTATTTCATATCTTTGTTCAATTGGTTAAATGAATACCTAAAAAGGTCTTCCATAAGGTCCCCTGCTAATTTTAATCTTTTATTTGCATAGTGGTCCTTATCATCTTCAACCCTCAATCCCAAATATAATTCTATGGCATTTTTGGCCATTCTACCTAAATAAATACATTTTTCAAACAAATTTTCCTTTTTAACGCCCATATGTGGCAATAAATAGTTACAAAGTATAGTTTCAGCTCTTTTAAGCCTATATTCTTTTGGCTGACCTGGGGCCACTCTTTTTCCGATATATTCCAGAGCATCTTCTCGGGTTATTACTTGATGTTCCTCTCTTGTTTCTAGTATGTTTGCTATCAACTGCATACTAACAGCAGGGTCTTCCGAAATTATTTTAAATACTGCACTATCATTTTCAGCACCTAATGCTTTTAACAATATCACAAGTGGAATATTTCCAGACATTCCTGGGAAGGACACATTTAATCTTCCATCGTCGTGTTTTTCCACAGCACATAATGCCCTAAATCCATGTCTTGTTGAAAATACTTTTGCAATATAAACTGGTTTTCCTGTTTTTTCTACTTTCTCACACAATATTCTATTTGGAATTAAATCCTCCTGTGCTACAACTGCCTTTTCTGAACCATTAACAATAAAATAGCCCATAGGGTCTCTTGCGTCTTCCCCCATTTTTACCAATTCATCTTCGGACTTACCATTTAAATGACATATAATGGAACCAAGCATGACAGGGAGCTCCCCAATATAGGCCTCAACAGTTTCTCCCTCTTCTACTTCATATTTATTACCTTCTTCATCTTCACCTCCGCCCATTATAGGAGTAATTTCCAAATATAAGGGGGCCGAGTAGGATAAATTTCTAATTCTTGCCTCAACTGGATAAATTTCCTTAACAGAGCCGTCTGCTTCTTTATTTATCGGTTTTCCTACTCTAACTTTTCCAAATTTTACTTTGAATCCTCCTTTTACTTCTGCCTCAATAGGAGCTGCTTCGTCGATAACTTTTTGGATGCTATTTTCCACAAATTTATTATATGAGTTAATATGGTGTTCAACCAAACTATTTTCTTTAAAAAATTCGTCAACAATTATACGGGATTCCATGATTTTCCCCCTTATTTAAAATTATTATAAATATAAATATAAATATGCTTATTAGTATGCTAAATATATAGAACGATAATTAATAATTCAATACAAGAAATAATATAAATATATTAATATATATTGAGAATTAAAATTCTATTGAACAAAAACTATTCTAGTTTTTGTAGCTCTCCACTTCGCTTCGATAATTCTAAAAAAATACTCACTTTTTCCTTCGAAAATGGAAAAATACTTAAATTGTCTTTTTGACTACTAACCTATAATATGTAGCATGTCCCGAGGTTGGGCTATCTCTTGATATTTTAACTACATCGCCAGGTTTTGCCCCAATTTCTTCAATAACGGGGTCAATATCAAATATTTTTGGTAGCTGTTGTATCTTTATATCGTATTTCGCTAATAACTTTTGAACTTCTTCCTTTGAAATAACTTCATGCTTAGGAACCATTTGATTTAATGCTATCTTCACAGTATGCCACCTTAAAGATATATTGTATAATTGAATTGATTAAAATAGAATATAAATAAATGAAATAATAAATAACATAGTAAATATACCATATATATATAAAAATGTTATGCATCATGTAAAATAATTACTACTACTATATATTTTTTTCGATTGTAATGGGGAAATAAATAAATAGGATAAATAATATACAACCAAATATTAGCATATCTATTAATATTATTATTGTATCCTTATCAACATTACATACAAGATATATTATTAATTAAATTGGATTATCTTTTTGTTGTCCTAGTGTTAGTGGAGAGTTATTAAAAGTTGTTCGGAACTCTTTGTAGTGGCATATCCCATAATTTGGGAGATTATGCGCCAGATCATTATATGGTTATTATGGACCATCGGGTAAAAACCTTGATTTTCACCATATTTGAAATTTGACTTTCCGAACACACCATATAGGATACATATACAATATACAATACAATTTATGCGAGAGAGGAAATTATGAAAACCATAGCAGAAATTAATGAAAAAATAAAGAATAATGATGCAGTAGTTGTCAATGCAGAGGAAATGATTAAAATCGTAGAAGACATTGGTTCAAAAAATGCATCAAAAGAGGTAGATATAGTTACAACCGGAACTTTTGGTGCAATGTGTTCTAGTGGAATATTTTTAAACTTTGGACATTCTGACCCACCAATAAAAATGATAAAAACATACTTAAACGGAGTGGAGGCATATTCGGGAGTTGCAGCAGTAGATGCATATTTAGGAGCAACCCAGCCCAATTCTGATGATGATATTGATATAAACTATGGTGGGGCCCATGTAATTGAGGACTTAGTAGCTAAAAAAGAAATAACATTAAAAGCTGAAGGTTATACTACCGATTGCTATCCGAGAAAAAAAGTATCCACCACCATAACAATCGATGATTTGAATCAGGCAATAATGATTAATCCAAGAAACTGTTATCAATCATATGTGGCCGCAACAAACAGTCTGGATGAAAAATTATATACCTACATGGGAACATTACTTCCAGAATTAGGTAATATAAACTATTCTGGAGCTGGACAACTTAATCCACTACAAAATGACTATAACAATACCACCAAATCATACAATACAATCGGCATCGGAACAAAAATATTTTTGGGTGGTGCAGAGGGTTATATCATTGGAGAAGGAACCCAGCACAGCCCAGATACTAAATTTGGAACTATAATGATAAAGGGAGACCTTAAAGAAATGGATAAAAAATACATAAGGGCATCTACAATTCCAAAATATGGCCCATCATTATTTGTAGGAATGGGTGTTCCAATACCTGTATTAAATGAAGAGGTTGCAAAATCTTGTGCCATTAGAGATGAGGATATTGAAATACCAATTTTAGATTATGGAGTTCAAAGAAGAGACCGACCTGTAATAGGTAAAACAAATTACAAGGAATTACGAACTGGTGAAATAACCACCAAATTAAATATCGATGGAGAAATAATTGAAGAAACCATAAAAACAGCATCAGTTTCAAGCTATAAAAAATCAAGGGAAATCGCCGAAGAACTAAAAAAATGGATATTAAAAGGAGATTTCTTATTAACGGAACGGGTAAATCCATTAAGTTATGCCGCCCCTAAACCTATGAAAGCCCAGGCCAAACTTGTTGGAGATATTATAAGCAAACCACCAATTTTAGCAAATCAAAATATATCAATTAATGAAGCTTCAAAAATATTAATTGAAAATGGCATTAATCATCTCCCAATAGTGGATGAAAATAAAAATTTAGTGGGAATAATAACTTCATGGGACATAGCCCGAGCAGTTGCCCAAAATAAAAACTCTATATTGGAGATAATGACTGCCACCGTAATTAGTTCCACAGTTGATGAGCCCATTGATGTATTGGCAAGAAAAATGAGCATATACAATATTTCAGGAGCTCCAATATTGGACAAAAATAAAAAAGTAGTTGGAATGATTACTGCGGAAGACCTTTCAAAATTAGTAGGAATTAGAGCTAAATTATAGTTAATCTTCAATAACTGTCCCTTATCATTTCCAATTTAATGGATTTCTTTGGGTTTAGTAGTTTATTGGGACAGTTTAGTTTAACTACAAAATGATTTAGTGAAATTGTCCGAAGATTAACTATTTAAAATCTTTTGTAGATTTTACAGTCGCATAGCTGTTATGAAAGAAAATTTAGAGATTTAAGAGGTTAAAATATGAAAAAAAGAATATACTACTGGGTGGAAGAGAAATACACCAACCAACCCATCATTTCAGAAGTAATATTGGAAACAAAAGTAATGATGAATATATTAACCGCAAGAATAGAACCAAATGAAAGTTTTTTAATGCTTGAATTAAATGGAAACAGCGAAGACATTAAAGCAGCCATTCAAAGATTATTGAATTATGGAGAAATAGAAGATGTATCCAAATCCATAAAACAAAATGAAGATAAATGTATTGACTGTGGTGCCTGTGTTGTTCATTGTCCAGTTAAAGCCATAAGTGTAGAAGAATATAAAATAATATTTGATTATGACGAATGTATTGGATGTAAAAACTGTGTAAAAGTATGCCCCACTAATGCGGTTGAAGTATTGGACGAATAATAAATTAATAAATTAATTTTTTTATATTTTAAACATTTATTTTTTTTAGATGTTATTTTTTTATTTATATTATTTATATTATGATGATGGCTGATATTATGAAATGTAGTTTATGCAAAACCAACCCAAAAATATATTACCAAAGACATTCAGGATTAAATTTCTGTAAAGAATGCTTTATAAAATATATTTTAAAAAGAGCAAGAAAAACAATAGGTCGAAAAAACATAACTAAGGATATGACTATTATCGTTGGATTAAGCGGTGGAAAAGATAGTTTAGTTATGGCCCATGTTTTGAAGGAGCTCTATAAACCAATACCAAACACAAGAATAATAGGTGTTATGGTTGATGAAGGAATTGAAGGATATCGAAAAGAAGGAATAACTCATGCAATAGAATTTTGTGAAGAATATAATATGGAATATAAAATAGCAACATTCAAAGAAACCGTAGGCTATAATTTAGATGAAATTGTAAAGATAGCAAAAGAAAAAAATGTAAACCTAAATCCATGCACATTTTGCGGAGTAATTAGGCGAAAAATATTAAATAAGGTATCTTTAAATGAAAATGCCGATTATCTTGCAATTGGGCATAATTTAGATGATATAGCACAAGCCGTAATGATGAATTACATTAAGGGGGACATCAATAAATTAGCAATATTAGGAAAAGATGCAGGGAGCTCCCTATTTGTAAAAAGAATGAAACCATTACAAGACATTCCAGAGCATGAAGTATTGCTATTTGCAGATTTAATTGGTTTGAATTATCACAAAGACCCATGTCCATATTCCTCTATATCATATCGGGCGGAAGTATCTGATATAGTTGAAAATCTTGAAAAAAAACACCCTGGAACATCATATTCAATTGTTTCAGGATTTAAAAAACTCATTGAACATATTCCAGTTGAAAAAAATATGAGTATTTGTAAATATTGTGGTGAAGCTGGGAGCTCCGAAATATGTAAATCATGTGCCCTTTTGGAAAATTTAGGAATAAGAGTTTAATTTAATTCTTATTTTATTGTATTTTTATATTATTCATTATTTTCTACTTCTTCTTTTATCTCTTCTTTTTTTGCATTTCTTTCCAATCTTTCCTCAATATATCTAATTTCTCGAATATCTGCATTGGTTATTGGATGAATAGGAACTGCAAAACATTTTATTTCTTTACTTATCGATATTTCATATGTGCCGATTTCTTTTGCCTTATTTATTATTTCCTGTTTATCAAATCCTATAAGTGGCCTAAGTATTGGGAGCTCCACACCTTCACTAATCACAGCAAGATTTTTTAAAGTTTGAGATGCAACCTGTCCCAAATTATCTCCATTCACTATGGCATGACAATTATTTTCTTTTGCATATTTTTCTGCGATTTTTAACATTGTTTTTTTACAGAACACACAGGCATATTTTTCTCGATTTATTTTCTTTAAATTGCTAACTATATTTTTTAATTCCTCTTTATAATCTACAACAATCAATTCAGAATTACAATCATAATCATTTAATACGCCACATAATTTTTTAGTTTTTTCGAGTCCTTCTTCGGATAATTTCATATGTAAAAATACAGCATTGCAGCCCCTTTTAATAATATAATAGGATGCTACGGAACTATCTATCCCATCAGACAATAAAACCAACACTTTTCCCTGTGTTCCAACAGGTATTCCACCAATTCCCCTAATTTTTTTTGTAAATATCATTGCATTATCCATTAACTCAATATTTAACAATATATCTGGATTTTTTAAATCTACTTTTAAATTTATAGGGCTGTCTTCATATCGTAATGCTATGGAGCTCCCAATATGGGCACTTAATTCCATTGAATTCATTTTAAATTTTTTCTTAACTCTCTGGGTTTTTACGGCAAATGTAATAATATCTTTTGTTTTGTTTGTTTCAGTATTAATTTCTTTATCAAATACTTCTATTGCCAATTTTTCAATTTCATTTATATCTAAATTACATTCCAAAATTGGACTGTATGATACAATACCAGATATTTTGCCCAATAATTCTAGAGATTTATCTAAATTATCCTTATTTATGGTCAATAATAATCTTGTATGTAATATATCGACCTCCGAATAAATATTATATTTTTTAAGTGTATTTTTAATATTTTCTTTAAGGGTTTGTTCAAATCTTTTTCTTGTCCCTCTTGCCTTTGTTCCAATCTCGCCATATCTTACTATTACTTTAATAATATTATTATTATCAATATCTTCATTATTATTATTCAATTTTTCACCTGATATATTTTATATATTATATAGGAGTATAGTTATATATAATATATATAAATATAATATATTATCCATATAGCCTGTGAAAATATAAACGAAACCTTTATAAATAAGTGAAAGAATGATTAATATAAAAGAATTGAAAAAACATTGTGACCCATCATATCTAACAATTAGAAATGATAAAATAATAATCAATAATAAAAGATTAGCGAGACTATCAAAGGACAAAATAGAACAAATTGAACAAGAATTCAACATTCCAATAATTTATTCTAGGAAATATGAAGAGATATCTCAAAGAATAGGCAGATATATTTCAAAACACCAAATAATTAGCCCAAAAGACCATATCATAGTTGGTTTAAGTGGTGGAAAAGATAGTTTAGCATTATTGCACTTATTAGAGCCATATAGGCGAAAATATGGGATAAAAATATATGCTATAACAGTGGATTTGAATATTGAAAATAATAGGCCATGGAGTGAAACAAATAAAAACATGGACAAAGTAATAAACCATTGTAAAAATCTGAATATCCCCCACAAAATAATAGGTTATGACCAAGATGTAGTTCAAATGTCTAAAATATTATCGGAGAATACAAAGGGAATAGAATATTCCCCATGTTTTTCATGCTCTGTGGTTAGGCGACATGTATTAACTAACTTTGCCAGAGAGCTCTTTGAAAAAGAAATCCAAAAAGATGAAAAAATAGACGAGAACAAAATAAAAATATGTTTTGGCCATACCTTGGAGGATAATTCAGATACAATATTGGCGAATATCTTAAAGGGGGATGTTATACGAACCCTTGAACCATTGAAACGATTCCACAATTCTGAATTTGACTATGGTAAATTCAAAGTTAAATTGCAGGATTGCATATTAATAAGACCTCTATTGAGTGTATCTGAAAAAGATATACTAAAGGCGCTTAATGAATGTGATTTAGATTATTACCATGACAAGAATGAATGTCCATATAGTAGGGAAAATGGAGACGGCATTAGGAAAAAATGTCATGAAGTTCTTGGAGCCCTTGAAAAAGATGTAAAAAATATAAGGGAGATGGTAATTTCTTCCGCATTAAGCACTATTGAACACTATAAAAAGGAAAAATAAAAATAAGTAATAATTAATATAAAATAAGGTGAAAAAATGGATATATCAAAGATAGATTTAAAAGCAGATGAAAAAGCAGTAACCAAATCAATTTTTAAAGCCACATATGAAATGTGGATGGACAATCTTGAAGTAGATGTTGTAATAGTTGGAGGAGGACCTAGTGGATTAACAGCAGGTAGATACTTAGCAGATGCAGGAGTAAAAGTTTTAATTTTAGAAAGACATCTTTCCTTCGGAGGAGGAACCTGGGGAGGAGGTATGGGTTGCCCATACATCACAGTTCAAAGCCCAGCCGATGAAATATTAAGTGAAGTAGGAATAAAGTTAGAAGAAGGAGAAGATGGATTATTTGTTGCTGATTCCGTAGAAGTTCCGGCAAAACTGGGAACAGGAGCAATTGATGCAGGAGCAAAAGTTTTAACAGGAATTGTAGTTGAGGATGTAATATTAAAAGAAGGGAAAGTTTCAGGTGTGGTAATAAACTCCTATGCCATAAATAAAGCTGGACTTCACATCGACCCATTAACAATAAATGCAAAATATGTTATTGATGCTACTGGACATGACGCATCAGTTGCCTGCACCCTTGCTAGAAAAAACGAAGATTTAGGACTCGTAATTCCAGGAGAGAAATCACTTTGGGCTGACGAGGGTGAAAATGGATTATTGAAATATACAAAAGAATTATTCCCGGGATTATTTGTCTGCGGAATGGCATCAAATGCAACCCATGGCGGATATAGAATGGGAGCTGTATTCGGAGGAATGTATATTTCTGGAAAAATAGTAGCTGACATGATTTTAGAAAAATTGAAAAATGAATAAATTTATTTGCAAATATAAATTATAAATTATTTTTTTATCTCTTTAATTTTTTATATTGTTATATTATTTCATTTTTAATCTGGTATAATCTGATATTATGGACAATTTACAAATTAGAAAAATAAATAAAAAAGAAGATTTAATAAGAGTTTCGGAAATAGAAAAAAATTCTTTTGAATATAGTTATCCATTCTCGTTATTATATTCTTTATATAATTCATTCCCAAATGGATTTATGGTGGCCGAAAATAAAAAAAATAGTTATATCGTTGGATATATCATTGCTACAATAGAGTGGGGAAATGGTCATATAGTATCTATTGCTACGGATTCCAAATATCGGAACAGAGGCGTTGGAGGAATTTTATTGGGTAGTATAGAAAATTATTTATTTAAAAAATATAATGTAAAAAATATAATTCTTGAAGTGAGATTTGACAATACAAATGCACGAAAATTTTATTATAAACGGGGATATTTCGATAAAAGGTTAGTAAAAGATTATTATGATGATGGTTCTGATGCCATATTAATGGTAAAGAAAAATCCAAATATTGTAAATAATGACCCCATAATTGTAAATATGTGGTAATATGAAGAATAATAATAAAAATAACAATAAAATAAAAATAACAATTTACTCTCCTAATTATTATACATATGGGGCCATGGTAATAGGCGGAGCTCTCCAAAAATCCAACACAAAATATAATATAAAATTAATCAAAAATATTGATGATAATAATTTAAAATTACTTTTAAAGTCTGATTTTGTTCTTTTAAGTTTATATTCTACTTCTCAAATTATTGATGAAAATTTAAAAAATATTGTTAATTTTATAAAACGAAAATCAAAAAACACAAAGATATTTGTTGGAGGTCCTGTGTCGGCATATCCTGAAATTATATTGGGGGAGCTCCCTGTTGATGGCGTAATAATTGGGGAAGGAGAATTGATAACACCAAATATAATTGAAGGTAGTAAAGAAGGTCTTGCATATCGAGACATAAATAATAATGAAATTATAATAAATACTCCCAAATTAAAAAAATTGGAAACATTGCATGCCGATTTACTTATACCAAATAATATAGCAAATCAAAGCATAAGGGGGGCAAATGTTTATATTGAAACCCATAGGGGTTGCATAGGAAATTGCACATTTTGTCAAGTGCCTAAATTTTTTGGAAAAGAAATAAGAAGCAAACCATTAGATGAAGTGCTAAATGAAGTAAAACAGTTCAAAAAAAGAGGGGTTAAAAGAATAGCAATAAGTGGGGGGACTGGAAGCCTATATAACTTTAAAAAAGAAGTAAATAAATCTATGTTTATTGAATTATTAGAAGAAGTTTCAAATATAATTGGAGCTAAAAATTTATCTGTTCCAGATATGAGGGTGGATTATGTTGATGAAGATACTTTAAATGCCATTAAAAAATATACTATCGGTTGGGTTTTTTTTGGGCTAGAAAGTGGTAGCGACAATATCTTAAAAAGTATGAAAAAAGGAGTAAGCGTAAAAAAGAATTTAAATTCCATAGAGTTAGCAAAACAGTGCAGCGTTAAAGTAGGTGGTAGTTTTATTGTGGGAGCTCCCAACGAAAAAGAAATTGACCACCTACTTACAAAGGATTTTATTGTTGATGCCGAGCTTGATGATATATTTGTATCCATGGCAGAGCCTATCCCAAAAACAGAGTTATGCAACTTGGTATTGGACACAGATATTAAAAATAATCCGTCGTTTAAACCCCACAACGGACAGTACAAAAAATTAAATTTAACAGAGGGTGAAGCCCGATGTTTTGATTTAATGCTACATTCTGAAAACTGGAAATCTAATCCAAACATGATAACAAAACAACTATATTCTATATTATTAAATGAATCTAAAAAAGATGGAAAAAATATAAGAAACATTACAGAGCTAATATTTAAATATGATAAATATTTAATATAATAAGCTTTATTATTTTTTAGTATTATATTATTTATTTTAAAATATATTTTTCTATTTTTTTATGATAATTTAACTATAATGAATAATAATAAAATAAGTAAATAATTATGTAAAAAATAATTTATAAAAATTTACAAATTTTGGTGAGACAATGAAAAAAAGAGTAGAAGCGAACCCATTTAGAAAAATACCTACAATATTATATGCGGATGAACTATTAGACAAAGCACATAATAGAGCTGAAAAAGTTGCAGGTGAGTTAAGAAAAACCACAAGAGGAGAAAGTTTATATAAATCGAGAATAATCGAAGAGCAAAAAATAAGAGCTACTACGGCCGTTATATCCGACTATTTATCAACCGTTGTAAAAAAAACTCCTTCCGTGGATAATTTAGACCCATTTTATAGGGAAATTCTTGAAATATTAATCGATACAGATGATTTTAAAAAATCTTTGGGGGCCCTAAACTGGGCATCAGATTTCTCCAAAAAATTAGGTTCTATGTATGGTAGAAGGGTACATAAAGCAGGGTCTGCAAGACATACTTCAATAATTAGAAAACAATTTAACGGTAGAATATCTTCTGTTGTAAAGCAAATTTATCCAAATTTAGCATGTATTGCAGTTGCAAGAGAAAAATTAAAGAATCTACCAACTGTTAAAGATATGCCTACGGTAGTTATAGCAGGATACCCCAATGTAGGAAAATCCACATTATTAAGAAAATTAACAAATGCAGAGCCTGAAATAAATGCATATCCATTCACAACAAAAGGATTAAATGTTGGTTATTCGGATTATGGAATACAATTTGTAGATACTCCCGGAGTATTGGATAGACCAATTTATGAGAGAAATGATATAGAGCTACATGCAGTTGTGGCTTTGAACTATCTCGCAGATTTAATTGTTTTTGTGATGGACCCAACAGAATATTGTGGTTATACCATTGAAGAGCAAATCAATTTAACAAACGAAATTGAAAAAACCTTCAAAGTGCCAATAATAATCATAATAAATAAAATAGATATTGAAGGATATGAAGAAAATCTTAAAATAGCAGAACGGGAATTAAGTAGTAAATTCGATATAATACGAGCATCAACTGAAAACGATATAAATATTGATGTAATTAAAAAAGAAATTATGAATAAAATAGATTTATAATTATTCATTATATTATTTAGTATATCCGGTGTATTATTTTTTATATTTTATTATATATTTATCTTTTTTATCGTTATCCTTTTAACTATGTCAGTTATGAACATCCAAACTATGGCATATGCCCAAATGAATACTGCCAACTTCCAACCTATTGGAGTCATAAATATACCATAAACAGCAATAATGGTTGCTATTATTTCTGTCCCAAATGTTCCGGCAAGTAATAATTTGTTTGGATATGGTTTTTTCCAGAAATGGTCTTTTATCCTTGTTACATACAGCGTTGAATGACCTGCAATTATAAGTTTTAAAAATATAAATGTCTGTATCTCGGGTCTGCTTAATGCCAATATAATATCTGCCACATAAAATATTAAAAATGAACTCACAACACCGGCAAAACCCAATACTGTCGATATTAGAAGTATTTTTTTCATATTCCAATTTACTGGTTCTTTCTGTTCTATGACATTATCATGGGCTATTGCCAGTATAGGTATATCATTTAAAATTGCAAGCAATACTATCATTAGGGCAGTTATGGGGTAGAAATTAAATATAATTATTGAAAATACCATAAAGAACAAAATTCTAATGGTTTCCGTTATTCTGTAAATAACATAACTTTCCATTCTTTGAAATATCCTTCTTGCTTCACGGATGGCATCTGTAACAACCAATATTCCAGGAGATAACAATACAATATCAGCGGCAGCTCTTGCGGCGTCTGTGCTTCCTGACACAGCCATACCACAGTTTGCCTTTTTAAGTGCGGGTGCATCATTTATGCCATCTCCTGTCATACCAACAAAATGCCCATTTTTTTGGAGAGTATCCACTATATTATATTTATGCTCTGGAAATACCCCCGAAAATCCATCTGCGTCATCTACAAGCTTTTTAATCTCAGATTCTTTTTTTATCTTTAAAAGCTTATTCATTGATATAATATTATCCCCTATTCCGAGCATTCTTGCTATATTTTTGGCTATGGCTATATGGTCTCCGGTTATCATTTTTATATGGATACCAAGATTTTTTATATTCCTAATAGCAAGTGATACATCTTCTCTTGGCGGGTCATATAATGGAATAATCCCAATAAAGTCCCATTCTTTACCTGTATTTACTGCTACACCCAATGCCCTGTATCCAGATTCTGCAAGTTTATCAACCGTGTCAAAAACTTTTTTCTTTAAATTTTCTTCCAAATTACATAATTCTGCGATTACTTGGGGAGCTCCTTTTGTAGTTCTAAATTTTAAATTGGTTTCAGTGTCGTCCATTACTTCTATTTCGGATTCTGCTCTCTTTATAATTGGATCAAATGGAATATAATTTAATAATTTATATTTTTTTAATTTTTCCTTTAAATTCAATTTTTTTAATTCCTCAAAGATTGCCAAATCAATAGCGTCCGCATCTTCTTCTTTTGATGCTAAGGAAGCATAAAATATTACATCTTCTTTTTTAAAATTATTAAATGGAATTAATTCACCACAGACAAGCTGATTTTTTGTTAAAGTTCCTGTTTTATCGGAGCATAACACATCAACACTCGCAAGCTCTTCAATTGCTACTAATTTTGTTACAACTACCTGTTTTTTTGCTAAATTTAGGGCCCCAATAGCCATAGTAATAGATAAAACAGCAGGCATTGCCACAGGAATTGCTGCCACAGCTAAGACCAGTGCAAATCTTAAAGTTTCAATCAAACTTTCATGCCGATATACTGAAACAATGAATATGACTGAAATCAATGTCACTGCAAGAATTATCAAATAATTTCCAACTGCCATAATCATTTTCTGGAATGAACTTACAGTTTTTGCACCCTCAACTAATTTTACAGTTTTTCCAAAATATGTGTTTATCCCAGTATTCTTAACAACTCCCATTACTTCTCCTTTTTTTACAATCGAACCGGAATAAACAATGTCACCAATTTTTCTTTCATTTGGAAGAGATTCGCCTGTTAATGCAGATTCATCCACTGTAATACATCCTTCCTTAATTATTACCATGTCAGCAGGCATGACATCTCCAATTTTCACTCGTATTATGTCGCCTGGAACAAGTTCCTTTGCTGAAATGATTTTCCAGGAATTGGCCCTAAGAACTTTTGCCTTTAATACCATTTTCTGTTTCAAAACATCTATAACATTTTGTGCCTTATGTTCTTCCCAGAATCCAATAATTCCATTTACTAAAAGAAGTGCCATTATTATTCCAAATTCAGCCCAATCTTTAACAATTGCTGATAAAATTGCTGCTACTTCAATCATCCATGGAATTGGCCCCCAAAAATAAGATAAAAATTTTAATATTGGGTTTATTTTTTTTCCTAAAATTTTATTATATCCATATTGTTTTAATCTATTTTTAGCTTCCTCATCGGATAAACCTATTTCCTTTGAAGTATTTAATGAATTCAACAACTCATTTATATCCTTCTTTTCCTCCATTTTCCCGCCTCACAAATTAAATAAATTTAATTGTTGTTTGTTTTTAATGTTTTATATAATATAACATTAAAAAGTTTATTATAATTTATAAATAATGGTGTGTTCGAAAAGTCAAAATCCGAGGAATTTATTTTGATAAATCAGAAAACTAGCTGATTTAACCGATATTTAATATTATATATATTTGCAGTATTTTTATGTAAAAAGTTCTTGAATATTCCATAATTAAATATTAAAAAATTAAATCATGATTTATATTCTAAAAAAGTTTTTAATTCTTTTTAATATTAAAAATTAATATAAATATATGGATTAAGTTTTATAAAAAAAATAAAAAATAAAGAATTTAATTTAGTTAGATTATTTAATTGGAACAAACATTGAACCTCTTGTAGCTCCCATACCTGGGCTACCGTGTTGAACAACTTTTCTTGATGGAGCAAATTCTCCCAAGAATCTTCCAATTGCTTCTTCAACTAATTTTACTTCGATAAATTCTTTACCATTGTAGATTCCAAAAGGAAGTCCTATCATTTCAGGAGTAATTACGAAATCTCTGCAATGTGTTCTGATTGTTCTTGGGTCTTTACCCCTATTTGCCAATCTTCTTGCTTTTTTGATTTTCATTACTAATTTCCTTTGTTTAGGGGTAATTCCTTTTTTCATGCTTCTTCTCTGTCTAGCTGGAACTATTTCCATGAACTTTTTAATAGGCATTTCTTGGAGCTCCCCTAATGTGAATCCTTTATATTTGAATTCCACTCTTCTTCTTGGTCCTACTTGTTTTCTATTTTGTTTTCTCTTACTTCTAGCAGAACCTTTTCCAGAAAACTTTTTTTGTTTTGCCATGGTTTCACCATAATTATATCAATGTTTTATGCATATTTAAATTAACTTAAATAATTAACTTAATTATCTTTTCCCGGTTCTTCTTGCAGCTATGTGCCCAACTTTTCTACCTGGTGAGGTATGTCTTGATATTGTTGTTGGTTTTCCTGCATGTTGCGTATTTCCCCCTCCAAATGGGTGATCTACGGCGTTCATTGCAACACCTCTAACTCTTGGCCACAACACAGCTTTTGCTTTCATAGCATGGTATTTTTTACCTGCTTTTGTGATAGGTTTTTCTTTTCTACCTCCACCAGCAACTACTCCAATTGTAGCCCTACACATAGGGTTCAATGTTTTCATGTGTCCGGACGGTAATTTAATTATTGTTTTACTTACATCATGAGTTATAACATGAGCATAACAACCACCAGACCTTACTAACTTCCCGCCGTCTCCAGGGATTGTTTCAATATTATATACTGGAATACCTTCTGGAACTTCCCCTAATGGTAAAACATTTCCAGGTTTTATTTCAGCACTTATTCCACATTCGATTGTATCTTTAATCTTCATACCTTCTGGAATTAAAATTAATCTTTCTTCTCCATTGTCATATCTTACTCTTGCAATTGGGGAGCTCCTTCCAGGGTCGTGGAGTATGTCGATTATTGTTCCAATAATTTTATCCTTTCTTTCGGATTCATCGAATTTCCTATATTTTACCGCTCCCTTTCTTTTATGGGTTGGTGAGGTATATCTAGGAGTTCCTTTACCTCTATTTTGGGATTGTAATCGCTTACCCATTATATCACCTAATTAAGTGTATTAATGTGTTTTATGGTATATTTTTTATCTGGTTATTATAATCCATAAATCCAAATATATTAAATATATATTTAATATATTCCTAAATTAGCAGCTACTTCTCCTGCATCGTATTCATCTTTTAACTTGATGTATGCCTTTTTCTTACCTTTTGGAGTAATTAATGTGTTTAAGTCTTTAACTTCTACATCAAATAACTCTTTAACGGCATTTTTTACATCAGTTTTTGTAGCCTTTTTATCAATATAAAATACCAATTTATTTTCCTCTTCAATGAGTTTCATTGTTTTCTCACTGATAATTGGCATTTTAATAACATCGAAAGCATCCACGCCATTCACCTCAATGGATATACTTATATTATTATCGTAGTAATTTTTTGACTATATAATTAAAATCTTTTGTTTATTTCTTCAACAGCTGATTCAGTCCAAAGTGTTAATCTTCCAGAATCTGCACCAGGTGCTATATGCATTACCCCTAAATCATTGGCAGATATTACATCTACTCCAGGAAGATTTTTCGAAGCTTTAACTGCATCACATGCACCACTTACAACAACCAAAACACTTTTTGGTTTTCTGTATTTTCTTCCTCTTAATTTACCAATTCCAGACCTAATTTTTATTCCGTCTTTTGCTCTTTGAACATCCCCATCTAAACCTAAGTTTTTGAATGTCTCCAATACTTCTTTTGTTTTTTTGAGGGATTCGAAATCATCAGATACAATTAATGGAACTGATGGAACAGTCTCAACAACATGTCCTCTGTTTTTTACCATTTCAATGTTGGCTGATGCCGCTATTGCACTAGCTAATGCTTTTAATCTTTCTTTTTTGTTTACTCTTTCATGAAGAATCTTTTCAACTTTTGGAGGGTGACATCTTCTTCCACCAACTGCTTGTGGAACAAAAGCTCCCGCTCCTTGTCCTGTTCTTTGAACTCTTGCTCTACCATGTCCTTTACCGATTGATTTCGCAGAAGTCCTTTTACCTGCCATTAGGTCTACTCCTTTTGGCTGTAATCTTGCAGTAAATGATGATAAGAATGCCCTCTTAATTAAATCAGGTCTGTATTCTGTTTCAAATACCGCAGATAATTCGGTTTCTCCTTTTTCGGAACCGTCCATGTTATAAACTTTAACTTTCATTATAACACCCATCCGTGTTTATTGTGTATTTAACTACATCTATATTATATTGTTATATTTCATTATTGGGCATAAATAATCCAAATATGCCATTTATTTACAATAATTCATATTTGTGATATATGGGTAACATATGATTTATAATCCCATGATATCATAAATTCTTGATTAGTTTCCTTGTTTAGATTCTGTGCTCACATATGTAAGTTCTGGCAATCCAAATTTGTCTTCAGGGTTTCTTATTGCTTCCCTTAATACAACCATTCTTTTTGCAGGTCCTTGAACTGAACCTTTAACTAAAACATAGTTGTTTTTAACAACTCCGTAATTTAAAAATCCTCCTTTTGGAACAATTTCTGAACCATTTTCTCCGATTTTTAATATTCTTTTGTTGTATTCTGTTCTTTGGTGGAATCCTACTTGTCCAGCCATTGGCACAGTCCACATGATTCTTTTTGGTGTCCATGGTCCAATAGAACCTGTATGTCTTCCAACCCCTTTGTTTTGGTGTTTTCCAAACTGAATTTTAATTCCCCATCTTTTAACAGGTCCTTGGAATCCTTTACCTTTTGTGATAGCTACTGTATCAATGAACTCTCCGCCGGTGAAAACATCATTTATTGATAATTTTTTACCAATAATATCCTTAGCATAAGCTATTATATCGGAAATATTCTTTCCACCGATTTTTATTTCAATGATTTCTGGCTTTTTCTTTGGTAAATTTGTATCTTTTGGATTTGTATGAACAATTGCCCTAACTTCTACAATTTTATCAGCTACTTCGTCCAATTTTTCAGTATTTGCTTTTGGTTCCTTAGGTAAATTGATTTTCCTACCTAATTCTTTATCAAATGAATCAGCCCAAACTTCCGTTAATGCCTTTAAACCTTTTGTATCTTTTCCATAAGCTCTGATACCTGCTATTGTGATATCAGGTGCTTCCATCACGGTAACAGGAGTAAATACATCCTGATCAGCATTTGGACTTTTAGGATTATTTTCTTTGTATAAAGCATGAGTTGTTCCTGCCTTATATACTGGGAATGCCAATAATTTAACAGTTTCTCTTTCTGGCCATGACCTAATTTTTGGAACAGGTCTTTTTGCTCTTTTTCTTGGACTAAATGCCAAAGAACCTCTACGAGGTCTGTTTCTTTTCATACCCATGGTATTACCTCCTGAAATGATTTATTGGTTGTAATTTGATATATAATTCCCACGGCCATAACTATAAAATAGGCACGGCCGCAGGTATCAATATACAGATAGTTGTTTAATTTTTATAAATAATTAATTTCAGTAATTGAAATTAAAATATATTAAAAAAAATAAACCTGTCGATAGCATTCGCTTTTTCAGGTTTCGACATAATGCCTTATCATAGTTATGTATTGTAGTATATATACTTAACCATCTCATAATTATTATAGTATATAGTATTTAAATAATATTGCGATAACAATTTTAATAATAACTTAAACAAACAACAAAACAGAAGGGAGCTCCATGGAAAATCAAAATCAAAATTTATTAAAATACTTTGAAGAAAAAGATAAATATAGAGAAAACTCTTTAAAATTATCTCGTGAAATTGTAAGAGAATGCGGAATAACAATAAGACACATACATAAAAAAGATAATAATATATCATTTGACAATTTGATAAATAAATTGGATAAATTAGCCGAATTGGTAAAAAATAACAGCGATTTAAACAAATATATAAATACACCACAACAAGAATTTGTTGAGGCCATTGTATTTTATAATATAACCTATAAAAATAATATATTAAGTTATTCGGATTTTAAAGATACAACTAAAAACATAAATATAAACATAAAGCCAGAAAATTATCTATTGGGTTTATGTGATGTCATTGGAGAATTAAGACGAATGATATTGGAAAATATTAAAAATGACAATATTAAAAATGCTGAAAAATATTATAAATTTATGGAAGAATTATATGATTTTATAATGTTATTTGATTGCTATAATATTGTAGATGGTTTAAGAAGAAAACAGGATGTATCTCGAAGCCTGTTGGAGAAAACTAATGGCGATTTGGTTTATTTTATTGAAAATATAAAATTAAGAGAGATATTAAAAAACAGACAATAAGATAAATAATAAAAAGTGATACAATGAAAAAGGAGCTCCTAACAATATACTTAAAAGGAATATGTATGGGCATTGCAGATATAATTCCAGGAGTTTCTGGTGGCACCATTGCATTAATTACGGGCATATATGATAGATTAATTACGGGAATAAGCAATATTAATATTAAATTCATACCACATATATTAAAAAAAGAATATGGCGAAGCAAAAAAACATATTGATAAAATAGATTTTAAATTATTTATTCCATTGGTTTTAGGTATTGGCACTTCTTTTATGATTATGTCTAATTTAATTCATTATCTATTAGAAAATTATGTTGCCATTACCTATTCATTCTTTTTTGGATTAATATTGGCATCTGCCTTAATATTATTTAAAGAGGTAAAAAAATTATCCATTAAAATTATTCCAATATTTATTGTTGGTTTTTTGTTTGCTTTCTCTGTTGTGGGTTCTGAATATATTCAATTGGGGCATTCTCTACCTATTTTATTTGCTTCCGGAGCTCTGGCAATTTGTGCCATGATATTGCCGGGAATTTCGGGGGCATTTATATTATTATTTTTAAATCAATATAGTTATATAATATCATTAATTAATGGATTGCAAATTACGGAGCTCCTTGTTTTTGGTGCCGGCGGTATTGCGGGATTATTTTCATTTTCTAGATTTTTGTCCTACATATTACATAACCACAGAAGTGCCACAATGTTATTTTTAACGGGTTTAATGCTGGGGGCCCTTAGATTTCCATATCAAAATATAGTTGAAAATATCAATACTGCAAATCCGTTATTCCTTGGAATTTCCTTAATTTGCGGATTTTTAATAGTAATGATTATGGAGGGAGGATTTAATAAAAATAAAATATAAATATAAATATATAATTTTTTATTAAAAAATTATATTAAAATATATATAAATTAATAGATATATTTTCTTAAAAAAATAAAATGGACTGAGCGGGATTTGAACCCGCGGCTTCCGCATAGCCAATGCGGCACTCTCCCAAGCTGAGCTATCAGCCCAATATAATATATACAATATATAGAGTTAAAAAGTAAAAAGTAATATATATAGTTTATGGTGTGGAGCTCCAATACCAACACCAAAATTATAGTTAATCTTCAAAAACTGTCCCTAATCCGTCCCAACGCATTTTATAATATTGTTTTATTTTTGCTAATTTTATGGTTATTTTGCATTTTAATATGAGAGGGGGTTTAGTGAAATTGTCCGAAGATTGACTATATTATAATTATTATTCCATTATCATTTTTTTACCATTATAATCAACTACAACAGTATTTTTAACCACTTTACCATTTACCTCTACTTCGTCCTCTATTTTTCCAATTATTGAAGCAGAAATATTATACTTTTCAGATATTTTTATAATTTCTTCGGCATCTTTTTCATCTACAACAACACAGAACCCAATTCCCATATTAAATGTTTTAAACATTTCCTCGTCTTTCACATTTCCAATATTTTGTATTTCTTTAAATATAGGCAATGGTTCAGGCAAATTATCAATCAAATAAACTATATTTTTGTTTAATCTTATTATTTTTCTAAATCCGCCTCCGGTAATATGTGCCAATCCTTTAACGAAAACCTCGGAATTAATCATTTCCATTACTGGTTTTACATATATTCTTGTAGGAGTTAGGAGCTCCTCGGCAACAGTTTTTCCATATGACAATTTATCATTTATACCCAAACCAGCAATATCGAATAAAACTTTTCTTGCAAGGGATAATCCATTACTGTGTATTCCCGCACTACTAAGCCCAACTATCACATCTCCCTTTTTAATATCTTTACCCAATATCAATTTACCTTTTTCAGCAATGGCAAGAACTGTTCCAGCTATATCAACACCTTTTACCATATCGGGAAGTGAGGCAGTTTCTCCACCAATTATATTTATATTTGATTCTTTTAATCCTTCATTTAATCCTTTTCCAATTTGTTTTGCCATGTCCTCTGTAATGTCCTCAACAGCCATATAATCCACAAGAGCAACAGGCTCGGCCCCAATACAAATAGCATCATTCACATTCATAGCTATCATATCAATAGGCACAGTATCAAATTTATCTGCCATTTCTGCCACTATCATTTTACTACCTACTCCATCGGTACATAGCACAAGATAATAATTCCCAAATTCAATTGCACCAGCATAATGTCCTGCCAATTCCTCGGCCGGTTTTATGTCGTCTGTTCTTTTAAATTTTATTTGTGATACCAATGCCTTTATTATTTTATCTTCTTTGTAAATATCTACTCCTGCATCCTTATATGTTATCATTTTCTCACCAAAATTGTATTTTATAGTAATAGTTCTATTATGCCAAGTGTTCGTTGATTGACTATAATTGCTTAATAATTCTATTTTACTATTAATTTATATTTATTTATTGTTATTGTTGTTTTTATTATTTTTTTTATATTTTTAATTTTTATCAATATTTGCCAAATTTTTCTGCAACTGTTTATTACTTAATAAAACGCTGTCTTTTAAATCCACTCCAATAAATTCTGCAACAGGGTCACATTTTGCCTTTAAAATATAGTATAATTTCTTATGATTTAAATTATATTCTGTCAAACTCTCAAAATTCCCCATTCCCTTAGCAATTATTAAATCAGCTTGTTCAAACTCTTTTAAAAACTCTTCTGAGCATTCTTCTAATATTATACCTATTATATCACTACCTGTGGTAATTACCTTCGCAAATTCATTTATCTTTAAATTTTCAGCATCTTCCATTGTGGCATCATTTAATATCGGTTTTCCTTTTACAGCTACTACAATATCATTTATATCATTTACATATTTTTTTATCATTTTAATCAGTAATATATCAAAAACAATTTCTCCTGCATTATCGCAAATATATAAAACCTTTTTAGCAGATTTTAAATCTTCCAATAATTCTTTTGAACAATCTATTTTTAACTCGCTATTTAATGTATGTTCTATCATTGGAACAATATCTTCACTTATGCTAAATGGTCCAAAATCAATAGAATTTCCTGCGATAGTTGCCAAAACACATTTTTTTAATCTATCTAATTCATTGTCGCTATTTTTTATTTTATTTTCAACATCTTCTATGTAGTTTTGTGCTGTATCATTTGCCGTTTCTTTTAATCTCTTATATGGGTCTTCACAATTACTTATTTTTTTAAAGTGCCTATGAATAACAGTGCCCATCCAAGCTGGAACTGCATTATTATGATATTCTTCATTTATTACAGGCATGCAACCTTTTACTAACCTAAATTGCTCTATCTCGTCATCTGTTACTTCAATTGAAATATCTACAATTTGCCTAATTATACAAGTTGCACATTCTGGTTTAATTTTCAAAAAATCACCTAATTTAGTGTTGTGTGTATTCAAAGCTCATTCATAATACGAAATTATAGTAAGTTCAATAACTGTCCCTTATCCGTCCCATATTATTTAACTAATTTCTTTATTTATTGATATTTCGTAGAGATTAGCTTTAATATGATCTCTAAATTTTCCTCTGAAAAATTTATACGACCTTAAAAATTCCTCCGGAATTTTGGGTCGTAAAAACTCCTTCGGAGTTTTGAGATCGTAAAAATCGCTTTGCGATTTTGAGATGGTTTAATGAAAAAGACCGAAGATTGACCATATAGAAAAAGTATAATAATTATAATATTTATGGAGCTCCGAAAAATTATGATAATTAAAGAATATACTGTATAAATTATATGCATGCGTAATTATCTTAATATTGTCAATGACATAATTCTTCCAACATATATCATGATTAAACAGCCCATTACATTAATAAATATGTTGGTTAAAAATTTAATATGTTCATTATTTTCTATTAAAGAAAATGTCTCATAACTAAATGTAGAAAATGTAGTTAATGCTCCACAAAAACCAGTTATTATTAATAACCTATATTCTGGCGAGATATCAATTACTGTGGAAGAATACATTACAAAACCTACGATAAAGCTTCCAATTAAATTTACAATAAATGTTCCAGTTGGTATCCCGAATTTAGCAGGAATTATGCCACTTATGACATATCTGAGTATTGCACCAATAAATCCACCGATACCAATTATAAGGAGCTCCTTCAAATTTACACCATTAAGTATATATATAAAATAATAATATGTTATTGATAGTCATTATTAAAACGACTAAAACAAGATAATAATACGATAATATAAATGATAATGATTATTTATGGGCTCGTGGTTTAGTCTGGATATGATACTGGACTTCGGATCCAGTGATCGGGGGTTCGAATCCCTCCGAGCTCGTTTTATTTTTTTTATTAATTAAATTAATTTCATAGTTAGATAGGGTTTTTATTATTAATAATGGACATAATTAATTTATCTAAATTAATTAAATAATCTTCATAATTTCCTTCATTAATTATCACATAATCAGACATAGCTATAACTTTACCTATGGAGAAATCCAATTCCCTGTAATCTCTCTCTATGAATTTATCCCATTCAGCCGTATCGTCTTCCCTATTTCTTGAAATTAATCTTTTAAATCGGGTCTTTGGCGAAGAATGAATTGATACAATAATCAAATCATAAAATTTTTTAAAATACTCTACTTCATACAGGCTTCTTATGCCCTCTATAATAATAAAATCATTGGAGTTTTTATTATATTGTTCTTTAATATATTCAATACATGGAACGGCAATTGCCTCATTTCCATATTTTTCCCTTAATCCTATTGCAGTATTTCCCACATTAGTCGGATTTAACTCCAATCCCTTTTTTTTAGTTTCATGTCGTACAATATCGCCCATGGATATTATTGGAATATTATGTTTTTTTGCTATTTCAAATATGGCATTTTTTCCCGAACCAGGCATTCCTGTAATTCCTATTAACTTCATATTATTACCTAATCTACTGTTGATAGTGCATTCATTGTAATTTCTGATGATTTGTTTATTGTATCCATATTTATATCCCTTACATTAATTGCCGATTTAAGCATATAATATCCAACAAGTGTAGCTCCCACAATGACTGCAAATGTCAATAAACCAAACTCCAAACTAATTTGAGCTTTTTTTGAAATTATTTTCTTTATCATAAATCTCCCACCATAATCATATATGAATTATAATTTATCATAAAATAATAGATATATTCGGAGCTCCCTGAAATAATAAAATATCAATTTAACATAATATTTATTATTTGGATTATATATATTATATATTCTTAATTATTACTATTATTACCATTGTTTATTATTAATATTATTTATTGTTAATTATAAAATAATAATAGTTATTATAAATTAATCAGCATTATAGAAAAGCCTCAAAGTTATTAAAATAATTACTCCAATTTTAATTATAGTTAATATTCAATAACTGTCCCTTATCTGCCCTAAATCATTATCATTATCTATTTTAGTAATAATAATTAGCTTCATTAATATACTTAACTGAAATTGTCCGAAGATTGACTATAAGCATTCTTTTATCTACTTTATAAATATATAGATTAACAAAGTAATTCGTCGATTTACTACGAACCATAAATTTGGTGATATATTGATTATTGTGAGAAAATTAAAAAGGAAAAAACAAAAACAAGAAATTGAGATAATGGATTTATCGAATAAAATAAAATATTATGCTATTATGAGACAGGTTGGGCAAAATTTATCCCTCCACAAATGTAAAGAAGAAAACAAAAACAACATAAACCCAATTCAACCTTCAAAAGTGTTAGCCGTTTTGAGAAGCAAAAAAATATATTTAAATAATGACCCCGAATCCCTAACACTTGAAGACTTTTTTAAAAAAAATAATATTTCATATAAACTTATAGAGCTATGCCCATTTTGCTTAATAAAAAATCAATATACGGAACTAAATAATGAATATTATAAATTCCACAATCATAAAATATGTAAAGACTGTGCCATTGATGAGGTAAAATTAGAGGTAGATATTGGCGAAGAATTTATTGAAAAATTATTAAATAAATTTAAAGATGTAAATAAAGTAATAGATATATTTAATATAAAAAATCCGATAAATCACCCAGAATTAACTAAATATGATACCATAACAGGAGGTAAAGAGGACAGAATTAAAAATTATAAAATAGATGAATTAAATATACCAGATGAATTAAAAGAAATTATACGAAAGAAAAAAATCAGGGAGCTCCTACCGGTTCAAACTCTTGCCGTAAATGGCGGACTATTGGATGGAAAAGATTTAGTAATTACTTCGGCAACCTCCTCGGGAAAAACTCTTATAGGGGAGCTCGCAGGAATTAAAAATTTAAAGGAAAATAAAGGAAAATTTTTATTTTTGGTGCCATTGGTGGCTTTGGCAAATCAAAAATATTTGGAATTCTATGAAAAATATAAAAATATATTTTCTGTTAGTTTAAGAGTTGGAATGGGGCGACTATCAGAACATAAACAGGACGAAATTAGCACAGACCCCAATGCAGATATTATTATTGGAACTTATGAAGGTATTGATTATTTGCTTCGTTCTGGAAAATTAAATGATATTGGAACTGTGGTAATTGATGAAGTTCATTCACTAAATATGGAAGAAAGAGGAGCAAGAATTGATGGACTTATTGGTAGATTAAGATATTTAAAAAATATCAATAATAAAAATAGAGATAATAAAAATAATATACAACTAATATATTTATCTGCCACAATAGGAAATTCAAAAGAATTGGCGAATTTTTTAAATGCAAATTTAATAATATATAAGGGAAGACCCGTTCCACTTGAAAGACATTTAATTTTTGCCAAAAATGATTACAATAAAATTAATTTTATAAATGAAGTTGTTAAAAAAGAATTTAACAAAAAATCAAAACAAGGATTTAAAGGACAAAGTTTAATATTTACATACTCACGAAAAAGAGCCGAATATTTGGCAAATTTATTAAATACAAGAGGAATAAAATCAGATTATTATCATGCAGGTATGGAATATAAAAGAAGAAGAGAAGTAGAAAGAAAATTTATGAGTCAAAAAATAATGTGTGTAATTACCACTTCGGCACTTGCCGCAGGTGTAGATTTCCCGGCATCAACGGTAATTCTTGAAAGTTTGGCCATGGGTGGGGATTGGCTAAATCCATCAGAATTTCAACAGATGTGCGGTAGGGCAGGAAGAAAAGGTATGCATAATTTAGGAAAAGTTTATATGATGGTAGAATTGGGTAAAAAATATCATGCCAAAATGGGAAATACTGAGGACGAAATAGCCTTTAAATTATTGAGCTCTGAACCAGAAGATGTTATCGTAGAATACAACGAAGATGAGGAATTAGAACAAATATTAGCAAGTATTTCATTTATTGATAAATACCACAAACCAGCAGAATATACAAAATTAAAAAACATGAAATTAATGGGCAAAAATCATGATCTAAATTATATTGTTGAAACATTGAATAATTATAATATGGTGGAGCTCCACAACAGACACAATAAAAATAAAACAATGAGCACCACAAAATATGGATATAGCACAGCAATATCATTTTTATATCCCAAGGATGCCGAAAAAATCAGGAAAAACCTACGAAAGCCTATTATGGATTTAGTAGGATATATAAATCCATTTGAGAATTTATATATTCCTCCACATATTAAAAATAAAATTTCAAAGGTAATAAATACAAATATACCATCTAAATTTATAGATGGTTATGAAATTATAAAGGAAAATGTTTCAAAAATAACAGACAAAGAATTAAGGGAGAATATATTAATTTGGATAATTGAATTTGATGGCATGATTGAAGAAGATATTATATTATATTTCTCGAAATATATATTAAATCTCAGAGCAAACAAAAAAACACCCGCACAGATTTCAAAAATATTGTATGATAATTACAACATTCAAACTTATTCAGGAGATATATACTCATACCTTGAAAATAGCATTAAGGTATTGGATGCCGTTGAAAGAATTGGAAACATATATAATAAAAAAATAGGGGCTGAGGCAAAAATTTTTAAAGAAAATATTTCAAATCCATATAAAAAGAAAAAGAAAAATGATTAAAACCAAATAATATATATCTTATCTTGTTTTATTTAAGAAGTAATCCAATATTGCTAAACCGCCACCATAACATACAGGTTCTGGATGCAGTGATATATAGAATTGATATTGTGAATCCTTATAATCAAATAATGCCTCATGTTTCCTATATTCAATTTCATTTTTTGGGATATACCAGGTGTATTCATTATTTGTGATTTTTTTAATAGTGCCGTTTGGATAAATTAATTTATCGGTTAATATTATTGTGTAATTATGATTAAGAATTACATATGTAGAATCATTACTTAATGCCCATGCAGGTGGAAGAAATAAGGTCATATTATCAAACCCGCATTTTGACATTATAGTTTCGGCATCATGGAGTTTTTTTGAAGATTCACTTTTTGAACAATTGAATTCATGATATGTATGTTTATAACCATGAAGTTCAATTTTATACCCTCTTTGTTCTAATTGGTGCAAATAATCAACAAATTCTTTATTTTTCCTTAAGTCCCATTTTCCACCACTATATGGGTTTTCAAGATCTGGAATTACAAATAAAATTGTATTGTTGCTACAATTGTATTTGTCGATTATTGATGTAATTTTTTTTAATTTATTAAAATATGCTGGACTTACATCATGAACTAAAATAATTGGTTTTTTAATAGATTTATTTGATATATCGCTTAATGGGTTAGATTTATGGTTGTTATTTATCTCAAAGATAGATATTAGTAATATTAATATAATTGTTAAAAAAACAAAAGAATATAATATTTTTTTATTCATTACTTCCCCCCCATATTTTATATATATCTTTAAAAAAGTTAAAATATATATTACTTATTACAAATAAATTATACATTCCAATTAATAAATATATACCCCTATAAAAAAATGCGCCAGCTGGGATTCGAACCCAGCTTATTGGCTTGGAAGGCCAAAGTGATACCAGACTACACCACTGGCGCAATGTTAACCTATGAAATAATATATAATAAATAACAAATAACAGACATTTAATTGTCTTAATCATAATCGTATAAAAAATGCGCCAGCTGGGATTCGAACCCAGCTTATTGGCTTGGAAGGCCAAAGTGATACCAGACTACACCACTGGCGCATGATATAATATTAAATATATTAAAGTGCGGTCTCCGGGATTCGAACCCGGGTGTCGGCCGTGGCAGGGCCGTATGATACCAGGCTACATCAAAACCGCTTATTATCATTTAACAATCCTTAATTAATTCAATCAATCAATACAAAGGAACTTCTAATATATATACTTTTCGGTTTTATTGTTTATTTCTTTAATCCATTCTATATTATCTCTTAAAATACATCTCGCAACAGATACAAAATCACAATATTTTAACATATTTTTTGCATCATTAATGGAATTTACTGAATTATTTCCAATTATTATCTTATCTTTAAAATTATTCCTTAAATCCATTAAATAATCTAAATCAGCACAATTTTTATTTGGATAAAAACAGTCAATATGCAACCCATCAAAATAATCTTTCACATTGTTTAAATTATTTATCAATTCATTTGAAGAAATAAAATTTGCCCTAATTTTTAAAAAAATTGGAGTGGAGCTCCCATGTAATTGCCCATTTAATTGCCCACTTAATTCATTGTTTATTTTATTTATTATTTTTAAATTATTTTTCAATATTCTATTATTTTCTTTTTTTAGGAGCTCCTGCCCAATTCCTAAATCTGTAATTTCTTTTTGTCTGCAATGACAATTTAATTCAAAAATATCGGAATGTTGCAATATGGTTTTTATTTTATCTATGGATTTATTTATATCCTTAAATCTAACATTCACAGAAACGGGAGCTCCGCTTTCTTTTGCATCCATTATATTTTGTTGTATTATGTTATCGAACTCATCTAAATTGTATAAAAACTCTTTTCTTCCCCGATTTACAATTTTCTCACTGGCAATTTGACTATCTTTGTCCAAATCATATGCCCCAATACAAACTATAGCAAATAGATTTTTGTATTTTTTACAAAATTTTCCATCTGTAATTCCTGCCATTGGGGCAAGGACTATTTTTTTATTTTTACTTATTTTATTCTTTAAATTCAACAAATTATTATTTTTATTATTTTTATTATACATTTTATCAAAATTGTATGGGTGGCGTATATAATAATATAATAATATTATTTGCAATCCATATTTACTCCTAATGTCCGTTGATTTACTATATTGCCTACGGCATATTCTTCATAATTTAATGTATATACCTGAGTAGCCGTTTTTTTGTCCCTTATTAATTCCAATCCAATATCTGCCATATTTGAAGCATCTTCGGCAGTTTTACCAATTCCAATTCCTGCTTTTAAATCAATTCCTGTTGAATTTTTAATATTTTCAAACATCTCTAAAAAATCTTCTTCTGTCATTCCATTACATGGGGCCATAAAATTATCTCCGCCAATAAAGAATCCCATTGCATTATATTTTTTTAGTTCTTTAATCAGTGCTAAATGAACTTCATTAACACTAACATATGTGTCATAAGCATTTTCTAAATCTGTTAGCGTTCCAGTGATGTCATTTATATCAACATGGGCAAGTGTCACAGTATTTTCTATTGAATTATCCAATTCTTCAATATCTAATATTTCAGTCCTATATTTATCTTGGGCACTTCCTTTATTTTGAATTTTTGCAGTTGCAATTTTCTGTGCTTCATAAGGAGTTTCCGCAACCCCAGATGCCATACTAACAGTAAAAGGATATCTATTTTTAATACTATCTTGTATTCTCTTATGTGTCTCCGTGTCAATACCATTGGTAATAGCCATAAGATTGTCAAATCTAGTATAAAATACCAATCCTTTATGAGCTCCAAACTGTAAATTTAAATCACTATATAGTCGTGATTGCAATGCCTGCAAATCACTTTCCCTTCTGGGATTTGGAGTAACTGTCCAAGGTCCATAATTATCTATTTGTATAATCGTTATCTGAATCATGATATCATCATTGTTATTTTAGCAATTGACTTAATCCCATAAATAATAATATATTATAAAAATAATAATTATGGGGCATATATTTAATACTTATTAATTATCCTATATAATATAGATTATATTTTATATTATTTGTTTTTATTTTATTAATGTTGGTATAAAATATATTAATAAAGAATATTATCCACATTCGGGACCATACATTAAAATCTCCGTCCATATCTCGTTTTATATATTTAAGCATATCGTCTTAGATATATTATATAAACAAACGGTGAAATATCATGCATGCCCTAAAATATAGTTAATCTTCAATAACTGTCCTTTATCCACCTTAAATAGTCCGAAGATTGACTATAAATTTTGCAAGGTTTATTTTATCTTCAATTGTTTTCATTATTGTATTTGTATATGCCACAGCAGTATTGGAATCACAGCTATTTACTTTTAATTCAAAATCTTTATTTTTATCAATATTGTCTAAAATCATGGTATTTATATTAATACCTAAATCATTGTAGAATTTACAGACGCCCTCTGCACTTACAGGATATCCTTTTGCCTTCATTAATATTCCAGCTGGACCACTGACAGCACCCTCTCCAATAATGGGAGATACGGCAACTACTGGTTTATTACTTTCAATTATTGTATCTTTAATATCTTTAATACTTAATATGGGAGCTATTGAAGTTATGGGATTCGATGGACCAATTATAATAATATCACTATTTTTAATACATTCTATCGTTTTGCTTGGAGCTCCCGCATAATTAGAATTTTCATAAAAAATATCAACTACGGTAGCATTTCCCCTTCTATTAATCCAAAAGTCATGAAAATCAATAAGATATTTATTATTGTTTTCATTGATTAATATTTTGGTTCTAACGATATCATCGGTCATTGGAAATATATTTGCCTTTATTCCAAATAATTCTTTTTCCATTTTTATTATTTTAGATAATGGATAACCTTTATTTATATAATGCGTTTTATGCATCTTTAAAGCCCTATCTTTATCCCCTATTCTAAGATTTTCCCCAAATGTATTGTTTTCTTTATTTTCAAACTCTTTAATTGTATTATGGGCGATAAATGTATCTCCCTTAACACCATACCAGGTGTCCTCATTTATTTGATTGGATAGCGTATATAATACAGTATCTACATCAGGAGATAAATATAAATCACCTACCATAGTATCTTCGCCAGTATTTACTATTACAGAAATATCTTCTTCTGGCAAAATTTCTTTTAATCCTTGTATTAATTTGGGAGCTCCTGTTCCTCCTGATAAAATACAAACCTTCATAATAACCCCTTATCTATTATCTATAATATTTTTTATATTTTCTCTACCGTTATATTTTTTACATATTTCACTTAATTTTTCGGCATTTTTAAAATAAATATTGTTATTATTCATCTCATCAATAGCATATTT
This sequence comes from Methanococcus aeolicus Nankai-3, assembly GCF_000017185.1. Taxonomy (NCBI): domain Archaea; kingdom Methanobacteriati; phylum Methanobacteriota; class Methanococci; order Methanococcales; family Methanococcaceae; genus Methanococcus; species Methanococcus aeolicus. The sequence continues at coordinate 849,850 of NC_009635.1, forward strand.
TAAATCATTTAAATTTCTATGGGATAGTTGGATACCACATTTTAACTCCTGTATTTTTTTAGTATTATTTTCCTGTTCTGGATGGTCTAAATCAGGAATTGTAATCATCGGCTTCCCAAAACTAATGGCCTCCATAAGGGTAGAATGTCCGCCATGGCAAACCACAAAAGAACAATTTTTCATTAATAATCCTATGTCCTTGGCCACAGGTATTACTTCAACAGTTTTTGATTTTTTATTATTTATTTTTTTTGCAACTTCATGACTTCCACAAACCATTTTTATTTTTAAATTTTTTTCTTCTGCCAATTTATTTAATTCTTCCAATATTCCAAATCTATATTCAAATCCACCAATGATACTTAATATATAATCGCCCCTGTTTACAACATAATCTTTTAAGTCATATCGTATCAATGGCCCCAGATACATTGAATTTCCTATGTTTTTTAAATTATATTGGCATATTGTATTTGGTGCAGGTAAGTCTGGTATAATAACATTTTTCGCAGATTTGTTAATTGCATTTAATATTTTCATAACTGGATAAACCACTATTTTCTCCTTTTTATGGGTTCCCGTATAATTTTGATTTGTCATTATATAATATGGTATTTTTAATAGTTTTGAAGCTACTATGGTACTATATTTACAGTCCGATATTACTATATCTGGATTATATTTTTTTATTATATTTTTTTCTATTAATATTGCTTTTGCTGGGTTGTATTCGTTATTAAATATGCTTCTTTTAATATCAAATTTTCCATTTTTTCCGGTTAGTTTTATTTCTGGGCATGTTTCAAAAACTTTGTAATTATATTTTTCTATAAATTCCTTACTTTTCCCATATGCAATATATGCCACATCATGCTCCTTAGATATCTCTTGACCCATAGCAATGCATCTTGTTGTATGCCCCAATCCTTCCCCACATACAGAAATTAGTATTTTCATAATTTCACCAATAGATAAATTATGCCCAAATATAGTATGTTCAAAAAGTCCATTCTTTAAATATCCAGAAATACATGGAATTTCGACCACAAAATATAAAGAATATTTATTGTATATTTGTTTTACTGTAAAAAGTTCTTTAACATACTAGAACATATAAAATTTATACATATTTATTTCTCAACATATGCTCTCAAAAACCTATGTGGAATATCATATTTATCTACGGGGATTTTTTTGGACCATAATTGTGTTTTTGCCTCATTTAGAGACTGTTCAACATCGTTATTTGTTAAATATAATTCTTTTGCCTTTTTAAGCACAATTATATTTGTAGACACAATTATACTATTATTAACACTATCATTATTATATTCGATTATATATTTTTTATCATTTCCCATAATTGCAGGAGCTCCCAAATATTTTGACAGTAATAATGCAGACGGATTATTTTTATCTACGATAACACCATAATGTGAGTTTTTGATATTGACTGGAATATAACCAAATTTCTCAATATCATTACCATAGCAATTCGTAATATTGTCAATGTTTGGTTTTTTTATAACGATTATTTTTTTTGGGACTTCCACCACATTATTTCTACTGTATGTTCCAATTAATCGGTTGTTTTTGTATATATGCACAGTATCTTTATTATAATACCTAACAACTTCATTTGGATTAAACACCATTACGCCCACATAAACTGGAATATATTGATTTGAAACTTTTACAACATTAGAAAAATTATGGGCATTTACTAAAACCATTGTTTTATTAGTATTTAATTGTTTTATTACTTTCTCGTTTGTTTCTACCCTATCCATGCCCCAAATTCTAACTACGGTTCCATATTTTTCCAAATCTTTTTCTATATCATAAGAAATAGCTTTATTCCCTCCTACAATTACTATTTTTTTAGGATTTATTGCCGATATAATTTGTTCTACTTCTGGATTTAATTTATCACCATTGGTTTGAAGTATTACTCCATCATTTTCATAGGCATAATTTATGGCCGATAGGCAATCTACCCAATTATCATTTGTGATAACCACAACATCTACTAAGGAAGGTTTTTCTTCCCCTATTGTGATTGCATTTGTCCCATTAATTAAAATTATTAAAAATGATAATATAATATATTTGATTTTTTTCATTATAACCACCCATTTAATTCGTCAGATATTATTAGCTTATTTATCCTTCCGATTTTTACCTTTCTAATTATCCCTCTCTCCACCAAATCCGACACTATCCTTGAAACCTTTGGTTTAGTTAATCCCGTTATCTCCACAATTTCCTTTTGTGTGATTTCTTCCTTACTTTTTATTAAGTTAATTATCATTTTTTCATCCTCTGTCAAGATATTCATAAACATCTGTTCTTTTGTTTTTTCGTAATTATCTAACAGATTTTTAAATTCAATTATTTCTTTTTCTTTTTTCCTAAGCTCTGACCGATATTTTAGTAATTCTTTATTTAGCCCATCAATTTGCTGTTTATATTCTTGCTCTTTCTGTAATTCCTGTTCCTGTTTTTTTTGCAATTTTTGTTCCTGTTCCTGTTCCATTGCATTGATTGCTTTATTCAATTCCTCTATTTTTAGAGTTAATTCACTTATTTTTGAATTTAAGGTTTTATTGGTCGTTTCAATCTTTTCTATGTATGCGTCTTTATTTTTCAATTTATTTTTTAAATCATTATTTGATTTCTCCAAACTGGTTTTTAATTCAGATATTAATACATTTAATTTATTATTTTCATTTTTTAAATTATTTAACTCCTTATTTAATTCAGATATTGATTCATCTTTGAGATTTAATTCATGTGTTGCAATGTTTAATTTATTTTCCAAATCTTTTTCCAGTTCTTTCAGTTTATTATTTGATTTAATTTGTTCGTCATTATATTTTTCTTTAATAATATTTATTTCATCCAATAATTTTTCTTTTTCTTTTAATATTTCCTTTATTGTGTTATTTTTCCGCCTATTTTTATTTTTTTCATAATATATTCCATAAAATGAACCCAGTGTAATCAATATGAGCACACCACATAACATATAATATATGGTATCTAATCTTCCATTTTGAGTTTCTACTATGTTGCTGTTATTTGTATTTGGAGCCAGTATAGCATAGGATACAGTTGAAGTAAAAAACTTATCGGAGCTCCTAAGCTGTTTATTCCATTTTACAAATATCCTTTTTCCATCTGTGTCAATTGTATAATCTTGTGGAGTGATACTTAATAGACCCTCAGCAGGAGACACCACCGAAGCACCCATTGGAAGCTTTATAATCATTGTAAAATCAGAATCCACAGCAGGAACACTAAATGAAAGTAATTTCTTATTTTCTTTATCCCAAACCAAGTCCCCAGTAAACGAAATAATTAGATTTCCTTTTTCACCTTTTTTTATGGGATTTTTAAATTTAATTATTACTTCTGTGGAGCTCCCTGATAATATGCTTGAATAGGTATCCAATTCACTACTTGACTTAACATTTAAATTATTTATTTTATGTGGTATTATGTAGGTAATTTCTTTGATTTCTTCCGTATTATTATTATATATCTCTAAATTTATTGTTGTATTTATTTTATTGTTTGAATCAATATCACAAACTACGACATAATTTTCAAATTTTATGGCACTGGCCGAATTAAATATGCCCAGTGATAGCAACAATAATAATGAAAATAATATTTTAAATTTTTCAAATTTTTTAAACCTGCTCACCATTTTATCACGGATTATATATCCTATACCCTACACATTTTAAAACTGGATGTTTATATAATCAAAATAATATTTAAATATAGCCAATCTTCGAACTTTTTCACACATAGAATACACAGATAAAACTGTGTTATTCAAATACATATAATGTTAAACCTATAATTATTTAATTATTTTGGACTATCATAGGATAGTTTTTGAAGATTGACTAAATATAGTTAATGTGTATGTTAAAGAACATAAATATTTAAAAAAATAAAGAAAATAAAAAAAATCGTAATATATTATTTTATAATTTTGTATTATGCTACATTATGTATTATGTGGTGTATTCTGAGTTTATTTTAACATATTCATGCCCCAAATCACAACCAAACGCCGTATTTTCATAATCTCCCATTTTTAAATCAACTATTATTTTTATTTCCTTACTTTTCATAATATTTTCAGCCACCATTAATTCTTCCGTTCCTTCGTCTGCAATGGGAGCTCCACTATTTACAAGCATAACTTCATTATTGGAATCACCAATTATTATATCTATTTTGTCCATATCAATATCTATCCCACTATATCCCACAGATGCCGCAATTCTTCCCCAATTTGGGTCTTCTCCATATAGTGCAGTTTTTACCAGAAGAGAGCGAACAACTGATTTTGATGCTTTTACTGCATCTTCTTTTGAAGGAGCTCCCTTTACCATTACTTCCATTAATTTTGTAGCCCCTTCCCCATCCTTTACCATTAATTTTGCCATCTCAACACATACAAATTGTAGAGCTTCATCAAATAATTCTTTACATTCATTATTATTACTATAATTTACACCGCTTTCGCCGTTTGCCATTACAAAAACAGTATCATTTGTAGAAGTGTCCCCATCTACAACAGCATTATTAAATGATTCATTTACGGCATTTTGAAGGGATTTTGTTAAATCTTTGTTGGATATATTTATGTCCGTAGTTATAAAACATAACATTGTAGCATGTAGCATATCGGGAGCTATCATTCCTGCACCTTTTGCCACAGCTCCAATTCTCACAGGAGTTCCATTTACTTCAAATTCTACGGCAACAGTTTTTGGAAAGGCATCTGTTGTCATTATGGATTTGGCAATGTTATCATTGTTATTTTCTTTTTTTAGTAATTCATTTGTTTTATGTATTCTATCTTTTATAATGTCCATTGGCATTTTTCTACCAATTACTCCCGTAGATGCAACCAAAACACTATTTTCTGGAATATTTAATAAATTTGCAGTTTCTTTTATCATCTCTTTTGAATCATAATATCCGTTTTTTGTAAAACAATTAGCGTTCCCACTATTTACCACAATTGCCCTTATTTTGCTTCTGTTATTTTCTAAAATTTCCTTTGATAATATTACCGGATGAGCCACAACTTTATTTGTTGTGAAAGTTGCAGAAGTTTCGCATTCTTTTTCTGAATATATGATTCCTACACCATATTTTCCTTCTTTAAGTCCATTAGCGTTAAATCCTTTTGGAGCAACTACTCCATTATCTATTATTTTAAATTTAAGGTCAGATTTCATTTTTTCACCAAATGCAACACATATTATAAGATAAAATAAAATATTCCATCAATATTATCTAATTAAATAATATAAAACTGTTGGCAATACTAAAACACACATCATATAGGACATATTTACTTTTGTTTTTACACATAAAATCCCTAAAAACACCGACACCATATAGACAATTAAATAATATATTAAATAGTTGGAAAAATACCCCAATACAAATATAACTGCACTACAAAATATCAATAAATAAAATGAAATTTTTCCATAATCTACCTTATTCATATATCTTAAAAAATATTTTGCCACAAAACATAGGGCAAAAAATCCAAAACCTGCTATAATTAACATATATATTGCAATATCATAATTTAAATTAATATTTAAATCTTTCATAGCAATTGCCGTTCCACTTCTCCCAGTTCCAATCAATAATAATGCCAAAACTGAAAAAACTTCATTTGATAAGGTTATAGAGCCCTGAGATACTAAAAAATTTTTAATGTCATTTTCTTTTATAATTTTACTTAAAAAGAAATTTATCTGGGCTCCCCCAATAGCCGGTAAAAAAATCCTAAAAAATCCCCCGACCGTTCCAGCAATGGCAGATTTTAAATGAGATAAATCAAATTCTGGAAACGATATAATCTGGTGAGTTAATTTACTAGTTTTTAAGTTTTCGATTAATAATGGAATGGCAAACATTCCAGTAAATAAGGGTGTTAAAATATTTTCTATTGGTGGGCCATTATATAATACAACAAAACCAAGAATGCCAGAAAGCACCATTATAATTATACTCCATATTTTATTACTTGAAAAAATAACCGTAATAATTATCAACAACAATAAAACAAAAGGAATAAATGGTTTAAATAATGCATACAATCCATTTAAATCAAAATTTAATAATAATATCAGAAATAAAAAACATAGTGAGAAAATTATTCCAATAAATCCTCCCATCCCGCACAAAATTATGCCTTCATATCCTTCCCCATTTTTTGTTAAATTATGTAGAGGTATGACGGATACAGCGGTCTCATCGTCGGGAGCTCCGATGAATGCAGAGGGAATATAATTTATAAAATAATGGGTTATAACCATACCGATTAAAAAAGAAGTAAAGCTATTTGTTGGAATAATTGGCAAAAATACAAAAGAAATAGGTAGAATCGTGTTTGGGTGAATTCCGGGAAGTAAACCCGTAAATATTCCGCAAATGCCACCCATAAATAAAAAAGGTATATCTGTTAAATTATTCATTTTTTTATCCTGTTTATTTAGTTTTATTCAATAATATATAACAATATACAAATAATATATAACTACTAAATAACTACCGATAATTAATAATAAATAATTAATTTTTTGAGCACCATTTACATATATTATAACCTAAATCAATTGCATCCTGTTCACAATAAAAATATTTTCTATTTCCATCTTTTATTTTCTTCCCATATGGGCAATTTGGATTTATATGATATAATTTACTACTTTTTGAAGCCCAAATATTTGTCGGATTTGGTGATAAATATATATCTTTTTCATAATTTTCCTTTTTAATTAATTTAAAATCCCCTATATCTTTTAAAACTATGGCGTATATCCCATTATACACACTAATTGTCCCAATAACTTCAATTTTATCCCCTTCTTTTATTGTTGGTGTTGTGCTTTTAATATAGTTTGTTAAGTCGTTATTCACATCATCAAATGCCACTATTCTTAAATCCCCGCCCGTATTATCTCTTATTTTAATATATTTTATTTTTTGAATATGATTATATTCGTCTTTATATACCCCCATAGATTGAATTATTCCATCTATTACTACGAAATCTCCTTCCTTAATTTTTGCAATATCTTTATTTCCTGGTTCTATGTTGTACATATATAATATCCCTGTCCCTAAAACCATACAAATAAACGATATAATCATGATTGTTTTATCATTTATTTTCATAATTTAGCATATATTCTTTATTATATTTATGGATTATTATATGACCATATTAATTTTCCTAATATCGATGAACACATCAAATTTTTTAAAAAGAAAATTATATATACTATATTTATACTATTAAGTAATATAAATTATGAATTAGATATTAAAAAATCCAATAGGTGAAAATGTGAAAAAAATAACTCCGCTAACTGTGGGTCTTATTACCGGATTTTCTGCGGCGATATTACAGGCATTTTTTAAAATAACTGCCCCGCCTGCATACGGGATATGTATTGCCTGCCATACCCGAGATTTGGTAAATTGGATGGTGAATAAAACTGGAATATTGGGAGATACCACATTATTTGTAGCTCCTGTTTTTAAAGATGCTGCCACCGGACTTGTGGCTTCAGAATTTGCTCCTGTTTTAACTGTTGTAGGTATTTTTGTTGGTGCTTTAATTGCTTCAAATGCACACAAAGAGTTTAAATTTAAACAAACTCACAACCCATTGTTAGGTTTTGTTATTGGTATTTTAGTAGTGATATTCGCATTGTTAATGGGTGGTTGTCCAGTTAGGGAATCTCTTAGGGCTGCATACTTTGATATTATAGCCATTATAAGTTTAATCGCCATGTTTATTGGTATTGTAGTAGCTAGTGAAGTATATTTAAAAAAGAAAATTTAGAGTAATAAAATAAATAATAATAATAATAATAATAATTGAAAATAAAAAAAATACTGTGTGGTGGTATTATGTATATTCACGCAATTGGAACTTTATTGTTTGGTATTGTTTTGGGATATTTATTCCAACGGTCAAGAATGTGTTTCGCAGGTGGAATGAGAGATTTTTATCTTGTAAAAGATAGTTATTTATTAAAAGGTCTATTTGGAACAATAGCCGGGGCATTTATTGGATATGCCATATTTAGTGCTATGGGACTTATTAGTGCATTTCCATGGGCATTATCAAAAGGATTATTAGTTCCAATCCCAGGAGACCCAATTGGTGCAAGTGGTAGTGTCATGGGGCATATAATATTGGCATGTATCGGGGGCTTTGGAGTAGGATTTTTATCCATAATTCAAGGTGGCTGTCCTTTAAGAAACTATGTAATGGCAGCAGAAGGGAACAAAACAGCAATTACCTATGTATTGGGTTTAGCAGTTGGTGCAGTAATATTCCATTTATGGGTGGCTCCATTTGTTAAATCATTAGGTTTATAGCCCATATTTATTTATACTATTTTTTTAATTTATTTTTATAACCATTATAATATTTTATTTTTTAGATATTTAATTATAATAAATAATAATTTACAAAAACATGATATACCATGAGTTGAAAATATGGCGTTTAAAACTTTGAAAAAAATAATCTCCAATAACATTAAAGATAAAAATATAAAAGCTCCGAAAAATAAAAACGAAAAAAAAGGAATAATAATATTTAGTAATGTTAAGGAAACCATGAAATCAGAACAGATATTAAAAAAATCCAGATTTAATATTAAAGTTGTAGCTCCCCCAATGGAAATAAGAGAAGGTTGTGATTTAGCCATTGAATATGACTTAATAGATGAATTTGGAATCCAAAATACCCTTGAAAAAAATAAAATTGCACCTACTAAATATATTTCGGCTGAAAATTACTCTCAAAAGCCATTGGAATTGGTAAAAATTAAAAAAATAGACAACTATACTATGGTTAGATGCGGAAATATGAAAATAACCATTGATGAAAAAGGAGATATAGTAAATGTATCAGGGGGAGGATGTCCCGATGTTCCATATTTAACACTTAATTTAAAAGGTAAAAATATTAATAATTTAAAAATAGAAGACAACCCAAAAAATTTAGGTTATTCATTATGTGCATATACATTAAATAAAGCATTTGTGAAAGCCCAAGAGTTGGCGAGGCAATAACATGATAATAGCAGGAACTATGCCAATTAAAGGAATGGATTTAATCAAAGGAGCTCCCAAATTATGCAACAATAAAATAATTATAAATAATAAAGAATTTCCAGTATCTATGGGGACGGGGGCTTTAATAGGAGCATCTTTAAAAACTATGGAATATTTTGGAGTAGAAAATAATATAACAGCAATTACGGCAGGAGACATCGGAGAAGGAGATGGTAGTTTAAAAATATATGACGAATTAAGAGAAATAAATGACGATTTGGCAATAATCCACTACATAAAACCAAAAATAACAAAAATAAAAGAAGTTGATTTTTCCGGTAAAGTAATAGGTGATGCTGGTGGAATGTATGTGGGAAAAGCGGGGGAAATAGGGGATAAATTTTATATGTTTTTTCCAGATGTCGGAGAGCTTTCTTTTTTGGCTGACGAAGAGGCATCCCATCCTGCCTATGTGAGAGGATTTATATCAGAAATTGACGATAAAGAAGTGCCCGAACTTATAAAAAGAGCACATAATCAAAAGATGCCAAAGCACATGGTAGTTAAAGGAAAAACCGACTATATCGTTGAAGATGGCAATATTGTCGATACCGTGGGAGCTCCCTTAATTGAGGCCATGGAATGCATAGGTGGAACAGGCGATAGTTTAACAGGAATTGTATCTTCTTTAATAGCCGTAGGATATAAACCTACAAAGGCGTCATTAATAGGATGCACCATAAACAGAAAATTAGGACAGAAAATAAATGCAAAACCAAATACACAAATTTCCGAAATAATAAATGCAATTCCAGAAGTTTTAAAGGAAATGGACATATAAATTATTAAAATAATTTTTTAATTTTTTATGGGGCTCCGAAAACCATATAGAACCATACAACTAAATTATTAGATTATGGAAAACTTTATATACTAAAATACCTTATCTCATTGTGCATCAAACAAACAGTTGATTAGGGCGGTGGCTTAGACTGGTTATAGTGCTCGGCTGATAACCGAGTGGTCCGGGGTTCGAATCCCCGCCGCCCTACTATTTTTTTAAGTAGATATATTTGTATATGCATATATATTTATTTTATTATATTATTATTTTTAGGTTCCGAACATCACAAAGTGATGTTTGGATTTTGGATAGCACCCTTTTTTAAAGGGTGCGTTCTGAATCCCCGCCGCCCTACTATTTTTTTAAGTAGATATATTTGTATATGCATATATATTTATTTTATTATATTATTATTTTTAGGTTCCGAACATCACAAAGTGATGTTTGGATTTTGGATAGCACCCTTTTTTAAAGGGTGCGTTCTGAATCCCCGCCGCCCTACTATTTTTTTAAGTAGATATATTTGTATATTTATATTTATTTTATGGGAGCTCCACCACCAAATTATTTTTTATGTTAATTTCTTTCTCTGACATTATGGGTATATTTTTTGAACATACTAAACTTTAAATAACTTAACATACTAGGTTTCTGCGAGGTATGTCGTCGATGACATGCCTCAGCGAATGATGACAGTTACCCCCGCGGACTGAAACAATATTTATTTTTGTTTCAGGATGACGACATCAGCACTATCTGACGCAGCTACCAAAACAAAACGATGAATATTATTTTTTTAATTTTATAATTTTATGTGTGATATTATGCTATATATTGTTGGAATAGGTCCGGGAAATAAAGAATATTTTACGGAACAGGCTGAATCTGTTTTAAATTCCGTTGATTCAATTGTATGCTATAAAGGATATGAAAAATTTATAAAAAGATTTAATAAACCAATTTACACATCAGGAATGAAAAAAGAAATAGATAGAGTGGATTATGCACTAAAAGAAGCAAAAAATAAAAATATAGCATTGGTATCAAGTGGAGATGCCACAATATATGGAATGGCTTCACTATCCTATGAATTAAATAATAAAAATAACTATAATGTTGATATAGAGGTAATAAGTGGCTTAACTTCTGCAAGTTTATGCTCTGCAATATTGGGAGCTCCATTAAATCATGACTTCGCCGTTATTAGTTTAAGTGATTTATTAACTCCATTAGACATCATATTAAAAAGAGTTAATAGTTTATTAATGGGAGATTTTGTTATTGCCATATATAATCCACTTAGTAAATCCAGAAAAGAGCCATTTTTAAAGTGCTTTGAAATAATACAAAATCATTCCAAACAAAATAATTTAAATTTGGTTGTAGGAATTGTAAAAAATGCAGGAAGAGATAACGAAGAATATAAAATGACCACAATAAACGATTTAATGGATAATTTAGAGGAATACATGAAATATATTGATATGAATACAACCATAATAGTTGGGAGCTCCAACACAAAAATAATAAACAATAAAATGATTACTCCAAGAGGGTATTTAAATAAATATTTAAAATAATTGGGAGCTCCTTTAATATATAAATATATATTTTTTATTATTATTCTACGGTTATTTCATATCTTACTGTTTTAACCATGCTATCGCTTTCCCATAGGTTATAGTTAAATATTATTGTGGCGTGTCCTTTTTTCAGACCTACGACATTCCAATGATGGGTGCCCCCGCTTCCAACTTTGCCATTATTCGTAGTACTGTAATTATTTGCCGTAATATTAATTATTTCATTATTATCTATGACATAGTCCCACATATACCTGTTGTAGGATTTTCTTCAAGGAATATGGTAAACGATTTAGAAACTTTTATATTTTTATTGTGTGTTGTTTCGTCAATATTATATTCAGTTAAATATATAAATATAGCAATCAAAGCAGGAGCTCCTATCTTCATAATACTGCCAAAAAAGATATTTATATTTTTATTATTTTTAAACTATAAATTTAACATTATTTTTTATCAATTTTATAGTTTAAAATATCTTTTCCAAAATCAAATTTTATTTTTGTACTAATAGCATGTTTTGGACAAACCGAGGAACATGTGCTACACAATATACATTCTGTTGATAATATCCGTTTATTTTCATTTTTATAGTCTAATAATTTTATATCCATTGGGCAATTTTTTTCACATAATCCGCAATCTACACATTTATCTTTATCTATTGACATTTTAATTAAAGAAAATCTTCCTAATATGTTCTGTATCGGCGGAATAGGACATAAATATTTACAAAATGCCCTATTGTCATTAAATGCAAAAGCCAAAATAATTCCCGATAAATAATATAACAATAGCCCCACAACAAACCACAATATTTCTCGTTCTGGATAATTGTATATTGTATATCCTCTGTTCCAGAAATAAAGCACAATACCAAAAGATAGAAATAATACAATATATTTAACAATTCCTAAATTTTTTATTCTTCCTCTTGATTTTTTGTATGGCAATAATTCAAATATCATAACTATCCAACAAGCCCAACCGCAAAATCCCCGTCCAAATATTATTGGACCAAATATTTTTGCAATTAAATAATGAATTGTAGAGCCTGCAAAAATCCCTCCGAATAGATAAAAGAAAAATCCTTCCATTTGCATATTTTCTGTTCTTATAAATCCAACATAAACCAGTAAATAAATACCTATTAAAAATAATATTATTCTTCTTATTGTAGGGATTAATTTTCTGGGAGCTCCGTTTATAAGGAATAGTCCTAATGCAATACTACTGCCAATATATACAAAATTAAATATTAAAAATATGTTTTTTGTTTTAAAATAAGTAAATAATGCATAACCCATAAATACCGCAAATAGGGTTAAAGAACGACCCATATCATTTAATGATAAATTCCATTTATTAGATTTATTATTATCATCATCCATTTTTCCCCCATGATCCTTAATCTTTTATATATTAATGACGAATAGATACATACTATAATATAAAATATTTATTATATATGGTTGGTGATTTTATGAAAATGGTTAAAATATGTTCTCCTGCAACTTCTGCAAATTTAGGTCCTGGTTATGATGTTTTTGGATTAGCACTAAATAATCCTTATGACACAATTACGGTGAGTATAGTAGAAGAAAAAGGAGGAAATGAAACCCTCTCAAATGAAAAAATAACCATATCAATGGAAGGAGAGAAATGCGAAGAGATACCTACGGCAGTAGATGAAAATACTGCGGGAGTTGTAGCAAAAAAAATGATGGAAGATTTCAATATAGATAAAAATATACAAATCCACATAGAAAAAGGAATAAAGCCCGGAAGTGGTTTAGGTAGTAGCTCGGCATCTTGTGCAGGAGTTGCCGTTGCAATAAATGAACTATTTGGTTTGGAGCTCCCAAAATTAGAGTTGGTAAAATATGCATCATTGGGAGAAGCTGTTGCCGCAGGAGCTCCACATGCTGACAATGTTGCACCTGCAATATATGGCGGTTTTACAATGGTGGTAAATCAAGACCCCTTGGAAATAATACATATTCCAGTAGAATTTGAAGTATTGGTGGCACTACCAAATATACAAATATCTACAAAAGAGGCAAGGGAATTAGTTCCAAAAGAAATTCCAATAAAAGATATGGTAAATAATGTAGGAAAAGCCTGTGGAATGATTTATTCATTACATGATAACAATGTAGAATTATTTGGAAAATATATGATGCAGGATGCCGTAGTTGAACCATGTAGGGCTACGCTAATTGATAATTATTCAGAAGTCAAGGAAAAAGTAAAAGATTTAGTATATGGAATTACCATAAGTGGCTCAGGTCCTGCAATAATCTCATTACCTAAAAAAGAATGCGTATTAGAAGTTAAAAAAATATTTAAAGAAACTTGGGATTGTCCAATATACTATACTACGCTGGGGGCTGGGGCATATGTAGTAAAGGAAGAAGAATAACAGACATATAGTTAATATTATTCTTTTATTATATGATTATATTATATTTTTACAACATTCCTAAATATTTGTGGATTTGTGATGTGCATATTACGCTATCACCCAAATGATTACCACAAACCTCCATTATTTTTAAAAGATTTTGCTGAGATGGTGATTTTATATCTTTAAATGGGCTAACTGGTTGAATACATAAAATAATATCGTCCCCAATATCTGATAAATCCTTTGCCACTTGTTCAACTGTTTCAGGTGTTGTATTTTCCATAATTACAACCTTACCATATACATCAGAACCCAAATTATATAATTTTTCAATTGATTTTAATTCATTGTTGTATAATTCATCGTATTTTTTACTGTTAAAATTATTAAAATCAAAATGCTCCTTTAATTTTATGTCTATCGAAGAATAATCAAAATAATTAATTTTATCTGGAAACATTCCGTTGCTTTCTAAATGTGTTTTATGGCCTAAATCATTTAATATATCGGAGTATTCTTTAATTTTATCTGCATATAATAATGGCTCACCACCAGTAAATGAAATAGCAAATAAATCAGGCGTCTTTATTTTATTAATTATTTCAATTAAATTGTTGTTTTCTGCCGTATTTATATATTCTTTAAATATTCCACTCCCGGATACTTCTTCAACTCTGCACGGCATATCATTTTTTGTATATTCATCACAGTAAATACAGTTAAGAGGACAGCCTTTAAATCGAATAAATATATATCTTCGCCCAATAAATTTTCCTTCGCCCATAATCGACGAAAAGACTTCACTAATCAAAATAATCACCGTTTTTATTTTATATTAAAATCATTTTACCGTTATACCATTAATATTTTATTTTTTATGTATTATATCTTATTTACAATATAATTCTTATAATAGATATATTTATATACTATGAAATCAATCTATAATTAACCATAAAATGGTGAATACATACTAAATAAATTATACTACCTTAGGTGAAATAAATATGTTTAATGATAGTCCAAAAAATGTTCCTGTTGAAGAAGGAAAAGAATACGATGTAACAATAGAAGATGTAGGAAGAGGGGGAGACGGAATAGCAAGACTCGAAGGATTTGTTATATTCGTACCTGAAACAGAAAAAGGGGAAACACTTACAATTAGAATCACATCCGTAAAACAAAAATTTGCTTTCGGAGAAAGATTATAATTTAAGTGTATTTTTATTTTTCTTTTTTTTTAGCAAAAATTAATCCATATATATAGATATTTCGTTAATTATTTTAATATAATCCCACATATTTAGTCCAACCATAGAATTATATAGTTTTTTTAAATAACATTATATATGAAAATAATTAAGGCTCGTTATTCAATAAATACGAATGAACGGCCTAACAAAATAAAATATAAGGTGTATATATGAACCTAATGGACGAGACGGTGGAAATATCATCGGAATTAATTAAAATAAATTCAGTAAATCCAGAATTTGGCGGAGTAGGGGAAGAAAAAAAGTCAAAATTCGTATTGGATAAACTAAATGAATATATAAAAAAATATAATATTAAAAATTATTCAATAAAACAATATAATATAAAGGACGATAAAGACATAATACGACCAAATATTGTGGCAAAATTTGATTTTGGAAAAGAAGAGACACTCCATATAATTTCTCATTTAGATATTGTGCCAGAGGGAGATTTAAATTTATGGAGTAATCCACCATATAAGCCAGTAATTAAAGATGGGAAAATTTACGGCAGGGGCAGTGAGGACAACCATAAAGGAATAGTTTCTTCATTATTATTAATGAATATGATTTTTCAAAACTCCAATTTCAACAACAAAAAATTATTTAATCCAAAATATAATTTAAGCCTAATATTTGTATCTGATGAAGAATGTGGAAGCAAATACGGAATACAGCACATACTAAAACGAAAACAAGAGATATTTAAAAAAAATGATTTATTTATTGTTCCAGATTTCGGAGCTCCCGATGGAAATCTTATCGAAATTGCAGAAAAAAATATATTATGGATTAAATTTAAAATCAAAGGAAAACAATGTCATGGAAGCACCCCAAATAATGGGGTTAATGCCGATGTATTGGCCTTTAATTTTGCAAATAATCTTTATAATTATTTATATTCAAAATATAATAAAAAAGACGAATTATTTAATCCTGCCTACTCTACATTCGAACCTACAATATTATCAAATAACATTGAGAATACAAATACAATTCCTGGATTGGTGGAATTAAATTTTGATTGCAGAATATTGCCAGATTACGATATCAACAAAGTCTTAAAAGATATAGATAATTTCATAGATAATTTCATAAATAAAATCCCCGAATATTTAATATTTTACGATAAAGAGGAATTAAAAAATATTACCATTGATTATGAGATATTAAATAAAGAACAATCTCAAAAAACTCCAAAAAACTCCAAATTAGTATTGGAACTGAAAAATGCCATTAAAAAAGTATTGAATAAAGAACCCATATTATGCGGAATGGGCGGAGGAACTGTTGGGGCATTTTTAAGGGCGGAAGGATACAATACAGTAGTTTGGGGAATTGGAGAAGAGACGGCACATCAGCCCAATGAACATATAAAACTTAATGATTTAATAAAAATGGCTAAAATATATTATGAAATTATGGAGGGATTTAAATGAAAATTTATTTCGCAACTGGAAATCAGCACAAAATTAAAGAAGCAAATATTATACTACAAGATTTAAAAAATAAAAATATATCTATCGAACAGATAACGATGCCATATCCTGAAATTCAAGGGACATTGGAAGAAGTTTCGATATTTGGAGCAAAATATATTTATGATACCATAAAAAAACCGATAATTGTAGAGGATAGTGGATTTTTTGTAGATTCACTTAATGGTTTTCCTTCAACATATTCAAAATTTGTGCAAGAAACCATTGGAAATAAAGGAATTTTAAAGCTATTGGAAGATAAAAATAACGAAAAAAATGAAAACAATAGAAGTGCATATTTTAAAACAGTTATTGGATATTGTGATGAAAATGGAATTAAATTATTCCGGGGAATTGTAAAAGGAAAGGTATCTAATGAAATAAAAAGTAAAGGTTATGGATTTGCATATGATAGTATTTTTATCCCCGATGGAGAAAATAGAACATTTGCAGAAATGAAAACAGAGGAAAAAAGCAATATTTCCCATAGAAAAAAAGCATTTGAGGAATTTAAAAAATTTTTAAATGATGTATTTTGAAACTAATTATTTATACTATTTAATATATTAATTTTTTTCCATTTCCAACCGTTATTGGTATAATTTATTTCAAATATATCTCCTTCATTAATTTTATAGCTCCGATAATATTTTAAATCTTTATTATCTAAATAACATAATAATATCCTTATTGCTGTTTTATGGGAAACTGCAATAATTTCTATATTGTTTCCATTTTCAGCATCTTTTTTAAATTTATTGTATATTTTATCCAAAAATTTTACCATATTTTTTGCAACATTTTGGGGAGCTCCTGCTTTTGGCGGAGTATTTTTTGAAGGATTTTCTTCCCATTTTTTATATAATTCTTTATATTTTTCTTTAATATCTTTTCTATTCATTTTTTCCCACTCTCCAAAATCCATTTCAGCTAGTAAATCACATTGATATAGTGGAATATCATTTTCTTTGTTGGAACATATTACCTCTTTAATAATTTCTGCGGTGTGCCTTGCTCGTTTTAATTGACTTGAATATATTTCTTTAATTGGTTTGTCAATAAAAAATTTTGCCATTTGTTTTGTTTGGCTAATTCCTTTTTCAGTTAAATTTGCATCGGTTACGCCAACAAAAATATCATTTCCTGCATCTGTCTCCCCATGCCTCATTAAATAAATTTTAATATTATTTGATATTTCCATAATATCACCGGTGTTTTTATTTTTAGGTGATATTAGTCTAAAAATCTGTGATTTTTAGCATATAATATCGCCCCTTATATTTTGTATATATGTCATATTCTATATTTGATATTCCATATATTATTATCTTTACTTAAAATATGTGTAAATTATAATATACACAATAATAAAATAAAAAAACAGAATAAAATAAAAAATAACAACATAAACAAAAAGAGGGAATTAGTATGAAATCATCATTTAAAATATATGCCATAGGAAACATTAATCAAATTAAAGATAAAACTATATTAAATATATTCAAAGAATATTCTGATGGATTAGCAGGGTTAAAAGAAAAAACTAAAATTTCTTTGCTTTTATGGTTCGATAAAAGTGATACCCCAGAAAAACGAAAAATATTAAAAGTTCATCCGAGAGGAGACACAAAAAAACCAATTCGGGGAGTTTTTTCGACAAGGTCCCCATTTAGACCAAATCCAATAGCTGTATATGAGACAGATATTTTAAAAATAGAGGAAAATAAAATATACATTGATAAAATTGATGCCTTTGAAAATACGCCGATAATAGATATTAAAATAGGTATGGAACAATGAATAATAAAATGATATATCTTTATTTTATATTTCCGCGCACACCACAACAAAGCTTCCATCGTCGTTATTTTTAAGTTTAACTTTCTCATAAATAATATTTTTATAGTTTAGTTTATTTAGCATGTTTAAAACATCATTTAATGAATAAAATTTAGCATTTTTATAAAATTTACTATTGTCTTTTTTGGATTCGTAAAATCTTCCAAATAAACTATCTTTATCAATAAAACCAATAATAAGCCTACCATTTGGCTTCAAAACTCTTTTTATTTCCCCAAGTGCTTTAATGGGATTATTTAAAAAACATATCGTTGTGGTCATTAATATATAATCAAAAAAATTATTGTCAAAAGGGAGCTCCTCGGCAACACCAATATATATTTTTATACCCCTATACTTTGCAATATCTGCCATTGATTTTGAAGGCTCTAACCCATATTTAATACCAAATACTCCTGCAAATCTCCCGGTTCCCACTCCGATTTCTAAACCTATTTCTTTTTCATTTTCTTTTTCCGATTTTGGAATGTATTTTTTTATTGCCTTAACTTCTAATTTATATATCTCTTTATTTTCGTCATACCAGCTATCATATTCTTTGGCATAGTTATCGAATGAAGAAGAATTTAATAAATAATTATTGTTTTGTTCCCCCATAATCCACCAGTTATTTAATCATAAAATAAGATATTAATAGTTATGTTTCTTATATATTCATTATATAATACCATATAAAATGGTGGTATTTTGATTAATGAAATTATTAGAGAATCAAAAGATAAAAACGGCATATTAATAGATGTGGAAATATCCTCCAATGCAAAGAAAAATGAAATAGGCGAAATTAATGAGTGGAGGAAAAGGCTAATTATTAAAATAAAAGCTCTTCCCGTTGATGGGAAGGCGAATAAAGAAATTGCAAAATTTTTCAAAAAAACCTTTGGAAAAGATATAATAATAGTTTCAGGTTTGACCTCCTCTCAAAAAACCATTTGTGTTATTGGTGCTACCAAAGACGAAATAATAGATAAAATATTAAAAAATAATATTTAGTGAATAATTATAAATAAATATAAATAAATATAAATAGGTATTATTAATAGATATTAATAGATATTTAATATAATAATAAATTAAAATTATCCGTGGTAAAATGTACGACTCAATAAATTATAATGTAGAAACATACAGAGTTTGCTCTCCCGAAGAAACTTGGAACAAGATAAAATCATTAACAAAAAATATAAATATTGAAATTTTAGAAAGAATTGACAATTTAGATAGAATTGGAATTCCAGTTTATTCTGCAAAAAGAATTGTAAAAAGCCCCGAAAATGAAAATGATACAAAAGAAAAAATAGTAAAATATCATTATGGTAAAGGAGCTACGGACATTCAAGCAAAGGTTTCGGCAATAATGGAGGCAATTGAAAGATATTCCATGGGATGCCTTAATGAACCCGCTACCAAAAATCCAGAAAATCCAATAGATTTAAAGGAGTTGGTGCTATCCAAAGAATCATATAAAAATATAAATCAAATAAATAATAATATAAATAATATTGAATGGACAGCCTGCCATGACATAATTAACGATGAAATTATCGATATTCCTGTAAATGCCGTATGCCACCCCACAGAGGGAAAGCTTTTTAAAAGTAATACTAATGGAATAGCATCAGGAAACACAAAAGATGAAGCGATTTTCCACGGCACCCTTGAATTAATAGAAAGAGATTCTTGGAGTATAGCCGAAATATACAATAAAACCCACACAAAAATAAACACAGATGGGGCAAAAAATCCAATAATACACGAATTAATGGATAAATTTAAAGATGCCAATATAAATGTAGTTTTAAAGGATTTAACTAGTGATATTGGTATCCCCACAGTTGCCGCCGTATCTGATGAACCTGTTTTAAAAGACCCTGCTTTATTGTGTATTGGAGTAGGTTGCCACATTAATCCAGAAATAGCAGTAATTAGGGCACTTACAGAAGTAATTCAAAGTAGGGCCACCCAAATACAAAATAAGAGAGACGATACAATTAGAGGAGATATTGTACGAAAGGTCCAATATGATAGACTGATAAAAGTCCATAGAAAATGGTATGGGCATAAAGATGAGATAAATATAGAGGAGCTCCCAAATAATGCAAAATTAAATTTAAAAAAGGACCTAAATGTCATTAAAAATAAATTAATTGATACGGGATTCGATAAATTAATTGTTGCTGATTTGAAAAAACCAGAAGTTGGAATTGATGTTGTTAGAATAATAATTCCTAAAATAGAAGTTTATTGTATGGATAGAGATAGAATTTCACCTTGGATAAGAGAAAGAATGAAAAATATTAAAAATTAAAAATTTACAAAATCTAATATTTTGAATTCAAAATCTTCGATTTTGTACAAAATCCTAAAAGGATTTTGAATTCAAAAGCTCTGCTTTTGTTCAATATCCGAAGGATATTGAGATTTTCCACCCTGTGAAAAAAATAAGAATAAAAATAAAATTATAAAATATTAATACGATATATTAACATCTTACTTTAAATGTCCATGTTGTATTATTATTTTCCTCATCATATTCTACTTTTTCAAATGATGCTTTACAATTCCTAATGTCATTAATTACATAAGCATATATTATACAGGGGGCTACTGTAATAGGTATATTTTCCTTATTTAACTCCAAAACACTTTCTCTCAATACTGGATTTATTACTTCCAAAACCGCCAATCCATCATTTTCCG
Source organism: Methanococcus aeolicus Nankai-3 (assembly GCF_000017185.1). Lineage (NCBI taxonomy): Archaea > Methanobacteriati > Methanobacteriota > Methanococci > Methanococcales > Methanococcaceae > Methanococcus > Methanococcus aeolicus. The sequence continues at coordinate 871,104 of NC_009635.1, forward strand.
AATAAATTAAATCATCACAAAGTCCCAAATCTTCGATGAATGCTTTTTTTAATGACTCTTCGGATAAATTATTTTTATCGACTATGTTTTGAGAATGAAGATATTCTACAACATATTTTGCCGATAATCTAGAAATTGACCTAGAACTTGGTCCAACTACTTGAAATACTGCTTTATTTACCACATATATCATTCCATTTAATAACGCCCTAGATTTTATAATATCACCACTCATTTGCCATTTATTATCGATACTAGATATAATTATTTTATAATATATATGCTTTATTATATTTTTTAATAATGGCATTTAATAGATTAATAATATCAATTATATATTGTGATGCATATATTTGATAAATTAATATATTTTAAAAATAATAATAAAAAATATGTAAATATTTATATATTACCATATAGTGTATAACCTAGATTATATTCTAGAACTTTTTGCACTAATGGGTATGTAAAATATATATTAGTTTAAATTTCCATTAAAATACTTTAAGATTTTTTTAACCCGTAATGAACATACATTCCGAACAGACTATAAATACTCACAAATTTTTTCAAAAATTAAATTAGTTGGGTCCTCTAATTTTGGCATTTTATTTTTCTTACCAATATTGTCAATTACATATTTTACTATTTTATCTATTGATTTCGTATGTATCATGAGATTTTTTTTCATAAGGTATGTATCTACGCCCAAAATATTTTGAGGGTAGCATGAAACCGTAGGAATCCCCATAACTGCGGATTCCCTATTCATAGTTCCTCCTGCTCCAATCATAGCATCGGCATGATATATTAGAGATATTGCATCAATACTATGGGGCACTACGGCATTTAGTGATTTATATTTTTCTTTCTGGGCATCTGTTCGCGAGAATGCTACAATATTACAATCTATTTTTTTATTTAATTTTTCAATGATTTTTGGAATAATATCTCCATTTCCATTGCAGTATGAAGAATTAGGGCAAGACCTCATTATAATTATTGGCATTTCAGGATTTAGGTTTAATTCATTAACGATATTTTTATTAATTGGAATTATTCCATTTAATCGGGAGTTAATATTTGCAACTTCACATGTTCCATTAAAAGAAATAAAATCCCTTCCCCCCTGTTTCCTTAACATTGTTTTATTTATTCCTTCTGGAACTATTAAATCATTTACCAATGGCATAGTTAATCTATTTTGGGCTTCGGCATACTCATTATCTACTGTAAAAATTGATGGAATGCCAAGTCCAAAGGCTACCCGAGGGAGCTCCACAGAATGTTTTGCAATTGCAACTTTTGGTTTGTTGTCTTTTATTACTTTTGTTAAGCCAATAATTCGTTCTGTGGAATTTATAAGTTTTTCTTCCGTAGTTCCTCCGTGTTTCCCTATTAAAATTGGTTTTGATGTGTAATTATATAAATTAACAATATTTTCTAAATTTTTAAAATCTCTTAGCGTAATAATATATTCAATACCTTCCTTCTCAAATTTATTTATTAATTGTGAAAAGTAATGAACATGAGGGGCATTAGTAAAGTCAATCCATGCATCCATTTAACCACCGATAATTAATAACTGTAAAAATAATAAATTAATAATAAATTAATAAAATATTTAACTCATATTTATTATATATTCGAAAACTATAATCAATCTTCGGTCTTTTTCACTAATCCCTATTAAAAGCTAAAATCTCTACCATATTACAATAAATGAAGAAATTTGTTTACAAAAGCTATGCTTTTGTACAAAATCCTAAAAGGATTTTGTTTAATAATAAGCCGGATAAGGGATAGTTATTGAAGATTAACTATATTTGCAGTGATGATATTTCCACATACCAAATTTTACATAATATACAATAAACTAAATATTTTTGGCTTACTAGAACTACTTTTTGAACACAAAATATGGGAGCTCCGAAGTCATCTTCACCACAATAAATAATATATAAATAATAATAAACACTATATATATTTAGTTATTCTTATTATTCATATTATATTGTAATCATCATTTATTATAAAAAAGAAGGAGAGATATTAATGTTGATTAATATTCTTACTGCTATTATTATTACCAGTATTATTACCAGTATTATTCTCATTGGTACTATCATTTATTATAAAAAAAAGAAGGAGAGATATTAATATGTTTGTTAGAGAAATTGAATTAAAGGGCCACATTATAGACAATAGAATACTACCAAAAGCATTTGATACGATATTAGAGCTTGATGGGGATTATACCGTATTGGAATTTGATATCGGTAAAAGAAAAACCGATATATCATATGCAAAAATGCAAGTTATAGGTAAAAATCAAGAGCACCTGGATAAAATATTGGAGGAGCTCCAAAACATAGGGGCAGAAATTCCGGAAATCGAAGAGGTAAAAGTAAAACCAGCAGAAAAAGACGGAGTATTGCCAAAAGGATTTTACTCAACAACCAATCATCCCACACATATAAAATATAATGGGGAATGGATAGAAGTTAAAAAACCTAAAATGGACGGCATAATTATAGTTTGCCCTGAAACTAAAACAGCCGAAACTAAGGTAATGAGAGATATTAAAAAAGATGATTTAATTGTTGTTGGACATCATGGCATAAGAGTGATACCTCCAGAAAGACCACGGGCAAAAGGAGAATTATTTGAGTTTATGAATTCTGATGTATCGGCTGAAAAACCAAAACAGGCAATTGTGGAAAATATTGCAAAAGAGATGTATCAAATAAGAGAAGAATACAGAAAAACAGGCGAAGGAGGAATAGCAATTGTCGGAGGTCCTGCCATCATACACACAGGAGGAGGAAAAGCAATTGCAAAGCTTATTAAAATGGGATATATTCAAGCACTACTTGCAGGAAATGCCCTTGCTACCCACGATATAGAAAGTGTTCTTTATGGAACTTCGCTTGGCGTAAATATAAAAACAGGAAAACCAGTTTTAGGAGGGCATAAGCACCACTTATATGCCATTAATGAAATAACCAAAGCAGGAGGTATAAAAGAAGCCGTAGAGCAAGGCATACTTAAAGAAGGAATTATGTATGAATGTGTAAAAAATAATGTTCCATTTGTTCTTGCTGGAAGTATTAGGGACGACGGACCACTTCCAGATGTAATTCCAAATATAATTGAGGCCCAAAATAAAATGAGAGAGGCAATATTGGATAAAAAAATGACCATAATGATGGCTACACTATTACATTCAATAGCCACAGGAAATTTAATGCCCTCTTATGTAAAAACCGTTTGTATTGACATTAATTCCGATGCAGTAACAAAATTAATGGATAGAGGAACTTCCCAAGTAATCGGAGTTGTTACAGATATTGGAGCATTTATATCTTTGCTTGTTGATGAATTGGAAAGAATGGAAAATGAAAATACAAAATAAAATAGTAATAATAATATAACAATATCAATAATTGAATAAAAAAATATATAGTGATAAAATGGACGAATTAAATAATTCAAAAATACTATTAAAAAAGGCAGTTGGTACCATATCTAAAATAGAAAAATCCAAACCTATAACTACTGCCACTCCACAATTAATTAATGAAAAATCCTGGAAAGATGCTGAACCAGGAGTTATAAACAGTGGAGAACTTAAAAAAATGATGTATTCTGCAATTGAAGCAGATGATTATTTGGGTAAAACTGCCCCAACCCATAAATTAAATAAGGAACAGGCCGAAGAATTCTGTAAAATATTATTCCAGACTAAAAAACATATTGATAAAATATTAAAAGAATTTGGTTTTGAAATAACTGAGGGAGCTCCCAAGCTAAACGAAAATTCATTGTATATTGTAGGAAATAAAAAAACACTGAAAAATTTAAAGAATATCGAGCCAAATTTAAATATAATATCCACAGAAGGAGTTTTGGAACCAGAGGATATGAAAATTATAAATCCAAAAATTAATGATAAAGCCCTAATTGGAATTGAAAAAAAATGCAATATTGTTAAAAATCAAATTAATGACCTAATAAATAAAGTAAATCCTTCAACTGTTGTTGTTGTAGTGGATAAAAATAATAATGCCGACGAATTAATATATAATAGTGCAAAAAAACATTGGAATGCTATTAAAATAGATATTGAAACTATTTTGGATTAACTATATATATTATACAAATAAATATATAATTTACACAATATATCAATGATATAATATTAAATATAGGGTGGATATATGTCAATTAAAATTAGCGAGATGCTTGGAAAAAAAATATATACTACAAAAGGATTGTATGTTGGAGAAGTTTATGATGCTATGATAAATCTTGAAAAATCTTCAATTGGAGGTATTGTGGTTTCTGATGTGAGTAGAGGATGTATGGGTGATACAATTAGCGAACCTACACGAAAAATAATATTGCCTTATGGAATTGTATATTCAATTGGGAATATTGTATTAATAAAACCACCTACTACGAGAGGAGAGGCTAAAAGCCCAATTATGTAAAAATTATGGGAGTTATTATTGGAGCTCCCTGAATACATCACATATATTTATTTTATGAATGTTTTATATTCTAAATATAATTTTTATTTTGCATAATTTGTATGGATTTTTTTTATTATATTGATAGTTTTTTATTTTATAATTTAATATTAGAGTGAATGAAAAATGTTAAAAATAGGCATAATAGGGTGCGGAACAATAGCTACGATGATAGCAAAAGCCATTAACTACAAAAAAATCAACGGGACTATTGTAGCACTATATGACAAACATAACGATAAATCACAAGATTTAAATAAATTAACTAATGCCAAAATATGCGATAGTATAGATAAGCTTGTAAAAGAAGAATTAGATATAGTAATAGAATGTGCATCAATTAAATCAGTAGAAGAAGTTGCCACCAAATCATTAAATCATAAAAAAAATGTAGTTATTATGAGTGTTGGAGCTTTGGCAGATAAAAATTTATTTTCAAAATTATATAAAATTGCCAACGATAACGAAAAAAAGATATTTGTTCCGTCAGGAGCTATTGCAGGAGTTGATGCTATTAAAACCGCATCAATAGGACGAATAGATGAAGTGAGCTTAATCACTACAAAGCCAGTTTATGGATTGGAAGATGCCTTAAAAAATAAAGGTATAGATACTACAAATATATCAGAACCTACGGTTGTTTTTGAAGGAACTGTGTTTGATGCCATTAAAGAATTCCCTCAAAACATAAATGTATCCGTAGTGTTATCCATTGCCTCAAAAATTCCTGCAAAGGTTAAAATTGTAGCTGACCCGTCGGCAACATCAAATAAACACGAAATAATTGTAAAAGGTTCAATAGGCACAATTAAAACGGTGGTGGAAAATAATCCCTGTAAAGACAACCCCAAAACTTCGGCGTTAGCTGCCTATTCTGTTATTAGATTGTTAAAAGATTTGTCTGAACCAATAATTGTTGGAACATAAAATTTTCCAAAACACATAAAAAAATACATAAAATTATATATTATTTATTTCTATTTTTATTTACAATTAATTATTAGCTGTTAATTATTAGCGAATTTATTTTTATTTGATTTATATATTATATTACTAATATTTACTACCCTCATAATCTGGTGAAATTATGGATACATATGGCTCAACCAACGATATAATTAAAAATTCAATTAAAGACTTAAATCTACCTGAAAAAATTAAAATATTTGATACTACCCTAAGGGATGGAGAACAAACCCCAGGAGTATCTCTAACACCTGATGAAAAGGTAGAAATTGCCATTAATCTAAATAATCTTGGAGTAGATATAATAGAGGCAGGATTTCCAATATCTTCCCCTGGGGAGCAGGAGGCAATTAAAAAAATAACTTCCTTAAATCTAAATGCTGAAATTTGCGGACTTGCAAGAGCTGTTAAAAAAGATATTGATATAGCAGTAGATTGTGGCGTGGATAGCATACATACATTTATAGCAACATCCCCACTACATAGAAAATATAAATTAAAAATGGATAAGGAACAAATAATAAATAAAGCAGTTGAATCAATTGAATATATAAAAGAAAGAGGGCTAAAAGTAGAATTCTCAGCCGAGGACGCCACACGAACAGAATTAGATTATTTGATTGAAGTTTATAAAAATGCCGTAGATGCAGGAGCAGATAGAATAAATGTTCCAGATACCGTTGGAGTAATGATTCCAAGGGCTATGACATATTTAATAAGCGAAATAAAAAAAGAAATAAATGTTCCAATTGCCGTTCATTGCCATAATGATTTTGGGCTTTCTGTGGCTAACTCAGTAGGGGCAGTCGAAGGAGGGGCAGAGCAAATTCACTGCACAATAAACGGATTAGGTGAAAGAGCTGGAAACGCATCTCTTGAAGAAGCCGTAATGTCTTTAAAAATGATTTATGGAATAGAAAGTAATATTAAAACTGAAAAATTAACAGAAATATCTAATTTAGTATCAAATCTTACAGGAATAAAAAACCAACCAAATAAGGCAATAGTTGGAGAAAATTCATTTGCTCATGAAAGTGGAATTCATGCCCATGGAGTTTTAGCTCATGCCCTAACCTACGAACCTATTGACCCAGAAATAGTAGGGCAAAAAAGAAAAATCATACTTGGAAAACATACTGGAACTCATGCAATATTATCCAAGTTAAAGGAACTTAATTATATTGTGGGAGAAAATATTACGGAAGAACAATTTAATGAAATCTCCAAAAGAATAAAAGATGCAGGAGATAAAGGAAAAATGATAACTGACTTAGATGTTGTTGCAATAGTGGATGATATTACAGATAGAACCGCAGAATCAGAAAGAGCTGTTAATTTAGAACAAATAGCCGTAATGACTGGAAATAAAATAATACCTACTGCAAGTGTCTCTTTAATCATGAATAATGAGAGATATACAACTTCAAAAGTAGGAGTTGGACCTGTTGATGCAGCTTTAAAAGCCATTTGTTCCATCACTGGCGAAAAAATAAAAATAAAAGAATATCATATAAATGCCATTACAGGGGGAACTGATGCATTGGCAGAAGTTATTGTTATATTAGAAGGGCAGGGCAGGGAAATTACTGCAAAGGCTGCAAATGAAGACATAGTTAGGGCATCAGTTGAGGCTATTATTAACGGAATAAATAAAATAATGAAATAAATTATATAATATTTGGGAGCTCCCAAAAATGGGAGCTCCTTTATATATTAAATATTAATAATAAAAATATTAAAAATGAAAAAGGCGATAAAATGAAAATAGCAATACCTATGGAAAGCGATAAAATATGTTCCCATTTTGGGAAAAGTCCTTATTTCTTAATTGCTGAGATAGATGATGACAAAAAAGAGATAGTAAATACCCAAATTATAGATAATGTTCCCTGTGATGGTCAAGGTCATGGTAAAGCTATTAATATATTATTAAATGAAAAGCCCGATGCTATATTGTATATAAACATGGGTAATAACAGTATAGAAAATTTATCTAAAAAAAGTATTGAATTATATAAATGTGAAACCGAAGAGATAGATAAAAATATAAAATTATATTTGGAAGGAAAATTAGAAAAAATACAAAATTAAAATAAAATTTAAAAAATAATTACTCTATTTCTATTTTTGGCTTATATCCTACGGTACCCCAGGAATCTGTGGTATTTGTTAGTATTCCTATTATGGAATAATTTCCTGCTTCTGTGCCATTAACATATATATATTGTTCCGGGTCTCCGTAATATATGGTTCCTATCATTGTTTTTGGTTTTAATTCATTATATATAATGTCAGTAGTAGTTTCAGCCCCTACTGTGGCGGTAATATCATTTACATCTTTTAAAAATATCCAATCAATAGAAATTGTTGCATTACTGTTTGTAAATGTATTTATTGAAATTGGATAGTTATTGTCATTATCTCCATTATTAAATGTATTGGTATATTCCATATCCAATGTATCATTTAGTATTGTAAAGGTTAAATTCTGTTCTGAAATCCTTTTTAAACCATATGTGTGGAATTCATTTAGATAATTGTATCCATTGGGAACATAACTCCCACCGCTTCCATTTCTCATATATAGCCAACTGTCACTCCAATTATAACAATCCCAACCAACCCCATTATAGTCAGATTTTGGTTCAAAAAATCCAACTGCCTGAGCATGAACCGGCGTAAAGTTCCCTTTAAACATTAACTCATATCCTGTCCCATATGTTTTATTAGTCCATACACTTGAACCGAGCCCTTGAACGATTAATTTACTATTGTCAATATAATATCCACCGCTAACATTCCAGGTATTGCCATCTATTCTGGTGTTATCGAATGTATCAAATAATATAAATGTATCTTTTGGATTTTGTCTATCTATTTTTGTAGTTGAATTATATATTATTTTTATATTGGGGTTACCATTTGAACCAAATAATTCGTTTCTACTACAATTGACCCATATTATCGATGTATTAGTAGTTCCCTGCTTCCATGTCTGAACCCAGTAAGGGAGTACAATATTATTTTTTCCCTTATTTTTTCCGATTATTCTTATTTCATTTGGCGAATCTGAATTATTCATGTGGCCATAATTAAAATTACTATTATTCAATATTATGTAAAATGTATGATATTCATTATTTGGCATATTATTTACAGTTATTTCTTTTTCATTATTCCATTCATAGTAAAAATTGTTTTTATAAACATAAGGGTCTGGAATTTTGGACAATATAATATCTTTATTTAATTCTATATTTTTATTTGATGATATTGTTATGCCATTTACTTCTTTTGTGTAATCTAAATTAACATCACATTTTACATTAACAATAAGTGGGTCATTAGTGTGCGATATACTAACATTTCCAACCGATATTGTAATATTTTTATCATTTAATTTAGATAATGAATTATTCAATTTTTTTGAAATATTTTTTTCAATGGAGCTCCGAGCCTCCTCCGCACTGTTATAAAATTCACCATTATTCATTATGCCATATGATATATTTACAAATACATCATTTACTATTTTCTCCAAATTTCTATTTGTTGCTGTTTCTATATTGTCCGAATATAATGCAATTTTCTTAATTTCTATTGTGTTTTCGACATCCTCGGTCTTCATATTTATTGTTTGATAAAATACCGTAGAGGTCAAAAACACCAATAAAACCAGCGTTATTGAAGTTTGTGATAAATACATATAATTCATCCCCCGATATATAATTTAACTTTTGATGAAGTAGTATTTTTTGAATAATATACTGGCATCCTTATATTTGTATTATATTTACTTATTGCATCGGAATAATCAATATATCGCTTATTTGAGATATTTATATCATTTTCATCTCCATAAATTACATACCAACCTTCACTTCTATTTAATGTCACAGTGGCAATGATATAATAAGAGGAGCTCCCATTAAAATTTTTACTTAATATTGTGTTATTATCAATTTGTAGTTTATAATTATTTAGTCGTATTGATTCATTTAATAATTGTATTGATTTATTTTTCAGGGCTCCATTTTCCTCATCAAAATAATATAAAAGAACGGCATCTTGCAATACTCCACTACTTGCAAGGAGCTCCATCGTAGAAATTCCTTTATCAAATTGATATTCATTCTGGACTGCACCCATATATACATCATTATGTTCTGTTAATGATACCGTCCAATACCCCATACCAATCATAAGTATTATTGTTCCAATTAATACATCACTATCAAATATCATTGTATCACCACCATTGAAATATTCCTTGGTGAAAATGTAATAGTTTGAAATTGACCTCCATTGCCATTTCCTAAATTAAATTCTACGGGATAATTAGAATGAATTATTCTTATTTCATTTAATCCGTCTTTTAATTCATTATTTATATCCTCATACGAAACCCATGTAGTTTGCATATTTTTACTAAATATTTTACCATTTACCGAAAATACAACATCATAGGCATTATTATATACTTCGGGTTCATGGCCAACATATTGTCTAACAAATACCCAGTCTATATCAATATATCCGTTTTTATCACTTTCAGGTGGTTCATATCCTCCAGTTGATGTATCATACTTTCTAGCCACAAATGAAATTGGCATATCAACATCGGATATATATACTGTTCTTTGATAAATATTATCCTCATCGTCATTAATAATTAAATTTACACTATTTGATCCATTCCTCTGAATTTCATAAGTTTCCCAATTATTATAAAGATTCATCGGAAGTATGCTATAATCCACATTATTGTCATTATCTTTCGAAGATTCAAATCTTAAAAATTCTCCGCCCCAATGATAATTTGAAATTATTTGTCTGTCAAATATGGTAGTTCCATTGTAAAATCCTATCCATTCCTCATATTTTTTATAAAATTTTACGCGAGATTTCATTGCATAATTACTATTATATTTAGTGTTTGAATAGATTTGTATCAAATTATCTGTTCCATTATATGCACTATAATTTAATCTTGTATAATTATATCCTATACCATTTGCATAATTATCTCCATCAAATAAATTCCATGTTCCAAAATCGTTTTCTTCATCAAAATTGGTATTCCACAATGTATTATCAATGTCCAAATTTCCATCGCCATTAATATCTTCTGAAAAATTATCAAATAATTCAAAAACATTTTTTCCATTACTTTTAGATGTTGCCATTGGATTCCCATATAACATATATATTGTAGTATACTCATTTGGAGCTAAATTCATTTTAACCCATGCTATGGTATGTGTCGTATTTATTGTCTGTGGCTCAATCCAATAATTTAATTCATTATCGTTTTTATCCAGAAATCGAATATCTTCACATAGGTTATTCATTTCTCCATCTATTATATATGATTTAGAATCAAATACTATCTTTACAGCATAATCTGTTAAATATGAATTAACATTATTATGTACGGACATTGGAGAAGCATACTTCCAGTTGGAATAAGTCCCAAATCTATTTGTAATATCAATTAAAACACGGGCACGGAAATTCTTTTCTACCTCATCCATGTGAAAATAAATTATATCCCCATTAGAACCATATGCTTTATAACCAATTGGATTTGGTGAATTATTATCCAAAGTAATTAATGGAATATATACAACATCATTAAATACGGTGAAATCATTGCCCAAATTAACATTGAGATTTTTTAGTGAGTTATTAGTTTTTGTTCTATTTGCCACATTTGTATATATTGTAATATTTGATGTGTCAAATGTCGCATTAAAGGCATAATTATTAGTTGTTATTAACTCAATGGTTGCGTTTGCTAATTTTTCATCATACTGGTTGGAATATATTCTAAAATACATTTTTTCCCGATCTTCTGAAAAATTACTATATATATCAAAAGTTTTGATATTATTGTTTTTTAATTTATTTACTATATTATTGATAAAATTATCTCGTTCATAAAAATCCCCTGGAAACGAATATTTTTTTAAATAATAATCCTTCAATAGTGGTGATTTATGTGCTGTATCTATGTCTTTTTTAGATTCAAGAAATGTTAAAAAGTTATGAGTATATGCCATACTACCCACATAAAAAACTGCTAAAAATATAAAGGCCACCATAATTGCTTCATATGTAAAAATATATCCTTTTTTTGATTTAATTTTTGTTATCATAATTTCACCAATTTAGGAGCTCAACATAATCCCCCTAAATTTATTTATTAAATTATCAATATTGCATCAGTTGATAGTTAATGAGGTGTTTTTAACCACATAAAAATCCCCATAGCTTATATTTATGACATTATTTGGCATATTTTTACCGCTGTTCTTTACATCATCCCCTGAAATATTGACCCCGTTGTTTGTGGGATTAAATGTTATATTTTTTTTGCTATTTACTACGATGCTTTTATTTCCAAAATAAATAGTATAATTGTTAACACCTATGGGTTTTAATTCTATTGTTACTATCATATCTTTTGAATAACTAATTAAAGCATAATTTTCAAAACTATCGGCAATTGAATAAACTCTATCAGCTATTTCGGCCTCTTTAAAACTTTCAGTTGTATTGAATACATTATGATATACTAGCGTAGATACCAGCAATAAAAACATAATTGCAAGAATTGCATCTATTGAAATTTGGGCTTTTTTGGAATTTAGATTTTTTAACATAAACATATATATCCCTGTAATTTTATAATAAAACTGTATTATTAAACTTATAAATATATTCCCCCAATAAATTAATTAATAAATTATTTTTTATTAATTTTTTTAATAGATATATTTATATAATTATTTAATAAATAAAAAGATATAACAATGATAATAAACATATTAATAAATCTAATGCAAAAAAATAAATATGGTGAAAATATGGAGCTCCAAGTAAGTGGAACAGTTTGTCCAATACCAGTATTAAAAACAAAAAAAGCACTTGATTCGATGTCAGAAGGAGAAGAATTAATTGTAATCGGAGACTATAAACCAGCTCTTGAAAACATTACAAGATTTGCAGAAGAACATGGTCATACAGTTGTATCTGCCGAAGAAACTGAAAATGGATTTAAAATAATAATAAAAAAGTAAAAAATAATAATATAAAAATAAGGTGATATTTTGAAATTCACTGTAATAATTACATTGGCACCATATGGACAGGAGAAAGCATATTCTGCCCTTAGATTTGCACTTACCTCAATATTGGAAGGTATAGATATAAATATATTTCTTCTCGAAGATGGAATTTATGTTGCAAAAACTAACCAAAATCCAGCAGGAGCTCCCAATTATTTAGAATATTTACAAAATTGCATTGAAGCGGGAGCAGTTGTAAAAGTATGTGGTCCATGCTGTAAAGCCAGAGGATTAGAAGAAAAAGATTTAATTGATGGAGTTAAATTAGCTACAATGCACGATTTAGTGGCATTTACAAAAGAAAGCGATAAAGTAATTACATTTTAAAAAATATTAAAAATTGTAAAAATCAAAGATTTTTACTATTATTTCTTTTTTTGTTATTTATTCTATTTTTATTATCGAACAGCAAAAAATAGACATTTTAAATATTCTAAATTTTTATTTGCCATTGTAATTATATGATCAGGAGATTGTGTCCTATAATCTCCAATTTGCATAATTTCTTTTTTTGCCCTAAGGGAGGACGAAACCACCATATTTTTAAAAGATTCTCTATCGATATGATGGGAACAGGAACAGGATATAAATAATCTTTTTGATAATTTTAATCCTATCGTATTCATTGTGCTGTATGCTTTTAAAGCTGTTTTTATATCTTTTTTAGATTTTGTGAATGTTGGAGGATCTAAAATTACAACATCAAATTTTTCATTGTTGCCAATCATATCTCTCATTACATCAAAGGCATTTCCATTTATAAACTCATAATTTTGTATGTTGTTGAGCTCCATATTTTCCCCTGCTACTTCAATTGCCTTATCGGAAATATCTACACCTACAACGCTTGCCCCTTTTATACCACAATGGACTGAAAAACCACCAGTATAACAACAAATATCTAAAACTTTATCTCCTTTTTTAATATATTTTTCTAAATTTATTCTGTTTTCTCTTTGGTCTAAGAAAAAACCTGTTTTATGCCCCTTTAAATTTACCTTAAATTTTGCATTTCCTTCATTTATTATTGTTTCAATGTTGGATTTATCCCCATATATTTTTGAATTAATTTCTTTACTTCCTTTTTTTGCACTTTGGACATGTAGCGTATTAATATTAGCTATCTCATTTAGGCACTCAAAAATAATGGGAGCATAATTTTCCATAACTGTTGAGGATAATTGCATAGAAGCTAAATCGTTATATTTATCCAATATAATTGAAGGCATTAAATCAGCTTCGGCATATATCATTCTATATGTATCTTTATAATTTAATATGGTTTTACGGTAATTATTGGCTTCTTTTATACGATTATAAAAGAAATCTTTGTCTATTTCCTCATCATTTAGAGTTAGTATTTTAATTGTAGGAGCTCCCGGATTATATAATGCCTTTGCTACAAAATTATTATTATAATTAATTGTTATTATTTGTTCTTTTTCTGGAAAATCCTCTTTATTTATTACAGCATTTTTATAAATAATCCGTGAAAAATTCTTAATTGAAGTATATGCCCTTTTATCTATTTCTATTTTTATCAAAAAATCACCATATTATAATATATAAATTATTGCCCCAAAAATTTAGAGCAACTTCTTTCTATAAATTCATTACAAATTTTTTCGGGAGCTCCATCGCCGATTAATTTATTTTCATCAATTAATATTGCCCTATGACTTATTTCTTTTATAAGTTCTATATGGTGGCTTATTACAACTATGGTAGTTCCAAATTTATTATTTATTTTCTTTAAGTAATTAGAAACCTCCCGCAATGTAATCGGGTCTAAATCTCCAAATGGTTCATCAAGTAATAATATTTTTGGCTTTGATATAATTTGTAAAGCTAATGCCACCCTTACCCGTTCTCCTCCGCTTAATTCCATTGGTGTCTTTTTTAATATTTCTTCATCTAAATCAAGAGCACTTAAAACTTCTTTGGGATGGAAATCATCGACAACAGCAGGGAATAATAGTTTTACAATATCCTCTGATATTCCTAATTTTTCAAGTTTATTTTTCATCTCTGCTTCTGGTAAATCTATAAGCTGATAAATAGCATCTACTGTTTTAGGAGATATATTTAACTCCGCAGATTTTAATTTTGCATTTGATATGGCACCTTCTCCCTTAATTCCTTGCCTGTATTTTAACAGCTGTTCTACTGTTAAGTAATGGGTTAATGAGAATTCTTGGTGCATAATTCCTATTTTTCTTCTTAATTGCACTCTCTCCCAACCATAATCCGTTAAATCAACGCCATCAATGGTAATTGTTCCATTATCGGGGACTTCCAAACCTGCCAGTAATCTTAACAATACAGATTTACCTGTTCCACTTGGACCAATAATTGATAAGATTTCTTGTTCTTTTACGCTAAATGATATATCCTTTAAATTTAGTGTTTCTCCCCCATTAACTACAAAATATCTTTTTGATATGTTATTTACTTCTATTTCGTTGTTATCTTTGGGTGCTCCCATATTTTGCTCTGGTTCAGGCATATCTTTTAAAAACTCATTTATTATTTGGTTGGGAGCTCCCTCCATTTTCACCCTACCATTTTCTAATAATATACATCTATCACATAGATATTCATGTATTTCTGGAAGATGGGAAGTAATAATAATTGTAATATTTAATTTATCATTGATATTTTTTAAAACTTCTAATAAAGCCTGTTTTGAAGCAGGGCATGACATTGTAGCAGGTTCATCAAGTAATAAAACCCCCTCTCCTTTTTCGTATATTTTTGCTATTTGTCTTCCCATTATAAGCCGTTGCTTTTCTCCTCCACTTAATATATTTGAATAGGCATTTTTTTTATGCTCCAATCCAACAAGTTTTAATATTTCTGTTGCAGTTTTTTCGTATTCTTCCCACTCCTCTTCCATAGGGAGCTCCTCATTATATGAGTTAGTTCTTATGGCATATAATTTCCTAATTATATTGTATATGGCAGGTTCGGCCCATAGTGCAAAATTCCTTTGTATGTGTATTGCAGTAATCTCTCGTAAATTTTCTTTTTTACCGCATATTTCAATTTCCCCTTCGTATTCTTTGTCTGTTCCTCTCAATATTTTAATTATTGTAGATTTTCCAGCCCCTGATTTTCCAATTATTCCAACAATTTCTCCTTTTTTAGCTTCAAAACTTATGTTATCGAGCACCTTTTTTTTACCATAATATTTAGATAAATTATTTACTTTAACTGTCATAATCGCACCTTAATTACATATTTAGAAAATATTATTATATATTTAGATAATAATGATAAATGATAATGGTTATAATAATAATGATAATCTTTTTATATATAATTTATAGTCTGTTTGGAGAGTAGGTTCATTAATTAGTCAATATATATCCAAGTATATTAATAAATATTTAATATATACATATCGGTGCAAAAAGTTCTCGAATAGACTATATGGTGTATAGTGAAAATATATAGGGGAGCTCCCAAAAAGCATAACCCATTGTGTGATAAAATGGATAAATTAAACAATTTAAAAACTACATTAAAAGAGTTAGGTATAGAATCTGCAAAAACGATTGAAGAAACCGTAGATTTACAATATCATTATTTAGAAAATCTGCAAAAATCATTAAATAATGACGAATTATTTTTAAAATTAGTAATAATTAATGCCCTTACGAGCTATCAACTTTCAACAACTGGCGAAAACTGGTGGAAGGAATTTTCAGAATATAACTGGGACAATACCATTAAAAATAAAGAGAAAGATAATGGCGATTTATTTGAAAATTATATATTATTTTTAAGTAATTCAAATGGAAATAGACGCATTAACAATGTAAAAATAAAAAGAATTAATAAAATAAAACCATTTTTAAATAATTTACCCATTGCAGATTTGGAAAATTATTATTTAAATATGAATTCATTCAGGGATAATCTGGCAAAGCAATTAAACACAAAAAAGGATTCAAAAACCGTAGTATTTGCTATTAAAATGTTTGGATATGCTTCAAGGATAGTTTTTAAAAGATTTATTCCTTATCCTTTTGAGATTGAGATACCAAAAGACAGCAGGATAGAAAAATACACCAAAAAATTTACAGAACAAAATCCAATTGAATTTTGGAACAATATTTCAAAAGAAACGGAAATTCCTCCTCTTCATATAGATTCTATATTGTGGTCAGCTTTGGGAAATTCAAAAACTGTAAAAATTCGTTTAAAATCGTTGGAAAATAAAGAAATAAGTAAAAAAATAGATAATTTAATAAATATTCAATAATTTATTTATTCATTAATTTCTCAAAGCATTCCATGCATACAACCTTTCCGTCGATTAATCTCCCCTTAATTTCCATAAAATACTCCCCACACTCATCACATTTAAGTGAAGGATATATTTTAGCTTTTTCAGGTTCTGGAATATCCACTTCCTCAATATTTAGGAGCTCCCCATCAAATAAGTTTAATATTTTTTCAGCGCATTTGCCTTTTAATTCATCCATAAGCTTTATTCTTTCTTTGTCTGAAACCTTGCTTAATTTATCCCACATATTATTCATTTCATTAGTTATTTCATCTTTAAATGAAACTCTAATACCTTTTTTATGCTCTCTTGAATAAAATACATAAACGGGCTTTCCATAGTCTTTAAATATTAAATTTCCCTTCCCAAAGGTGCATCCAAGTAAATATTGAATTGCATCAACACTACATGAATTATTATATACAATAGCTACAAGCTCCTCGTCCTCCGATTTTTTATAGTGATTTTGAACATATTTTGCCACCCTATACCCCATAGCTAAACCAGGGCAAAAATGACCATGAAATTCTATTGTATTCTTTAAATCCTCTTTCATATATTCACCATTTTCTTTTTGTTTAGTAAATCGATAGATAGGTTGTTATATACCCCATAATCTCATATTGCCCTTATTTATATGAATTATTATTCTAAAACATTAACAACATCCCCTACCACAATAATTCCAGGCGGTGCAATGTTGTTTTCCTTTGCAATATTTACAATATTTCCAAGATTTCCTTTTATAATTTTCTGGTCTGGTCGTGTTCCATTCATTATTATGGCAACAGGCGTATCAACGGTTCTATTTTGATTTTTTAGGAGCTCCATTACATGATTTTCTAAATTAGTTATTCCCATAAGAATTACAATTGTGTTGGCATTTAACTCACTTAATTTAACCTGTTTTTCGTTTTCCTTTTTATCCTCTGCTTCATGTCCTGTTACAACAGTAAATGAAGTGGCAACTTTTCTATGTGTAAGTGGTATGTCTGAAACCTCCGGAACAGCTATTGAAGAGGTAATTCCAGGAACCATTTCATAATCTATATTGTGTTTTTTTAATTCCAATACCTCTTCACCGCCTCTACCAAATATAAAGGAATCACCGCCTTTTAACCTAACAACAATTTTATTGTTGGCAATGGCATCTTTTGCCTTTTCAACCAATATATTGTTTATTTCTTCTTGTTTGTGGGAGTGTTTTCCCTTTCTTTTTCCAACATAAATTAATTCTGCATCTTCTTTACTGTATTTTAATAAATTTTTACCAACTAAATCATCATATATTATTATATCTGCTTTCTTTATTAAATCCAGTCCTTTTACAGTAATTAGCCCTTCATCTCCGGGACCTGCGCCTACTAAAAATACATTCATTATATCACCAGTCAAATAATAGTAATAATAATATTAATAATAACATATACAATTTATAATATAATCCATATAATATATTATATAAACTACTACATTAAAACCACTGCCAAATTATATTATATATAATATCATATAGTTATCATACAACATACGGTATCATATATTATTACACACCATTAATTATTTAATATTATTATATCTTTTTTATATTTACGGCGAAAACATGATAATAAAAGGAATCGAAAATGCAAAAATTACACAAAACATATTTAATCTAAATTTACCATTTCAAATATTAAATGCCGATTGTATTGCATCAAAAAAACATATAATTCATGCTATTAATCAGGCGACTTCAAAATCCCCGATTACAAATAATATTTGGATGGAAATATTAGTTAGAGCTTCTGCACAACGCCAAATATCCAACGCCATTAAAACCATCGGAACAAAAGGCGAAAATGCCAATATTTGTGTAGTTTGCGATAGTGAGGAAACATTTAATAAAATATTAGAAGTCGTGGGAGGCATACCCAATGATAATATATTGGAGCTCCTAGATTCAAAAATAAATAATATAAAAAAAATATATCACATAAAAGAAAACGAAAACGACAAAGAATATATAATTAAAAGAGTTTGCGAAAAAATAAGTATTATTGAAGTGTCATAATCAAAAATAAAAAAATAAAAAATAGGGCGAAAAAATGATTATTAAAAATATCAATAATTTAACAGAATCTGACCAAAACATAATATTTAACAGAAATAAAACAAATATAGAGGAAGTTTATCCAATCGTTAAAGAAATATTGGACAATGTGAAAAATAACGGAGATAGTGCTTTAAAATACTACACTGAAAAGTTTGATAAAGCAAATATTGATAATTTTAGAATAAGTAACGAGGAAATCGAAGAGGCATACAATTCAATAGATTATAAGATAATAGAGGCATTAGAAAAAGCAAACGAAAGAATAATAGAATTCCACAAAATTCAATTAGATAACTTAAAAGAATGGGATATTGAAAACAACGGCATAAAAACGGGGCAAATAATAAGGCCAATAGAAAAAGCTGGTTGTTATGTCCCAGGAGGTAGGGCTTTTTATCCTTCTACGGTTTTAATGACCGTAACACCTGCAAAAGTGGCAGGAGTGGAGAAAGTAGTTGTAGTCTCACCACCAGATGGAACAAAGGGAGCTCCTGCTACATTGGTGGCATCAGATATAGCCAAAGCTGACGAAATATATAAAGTTGGAGGGGCCCATGCAATAGGAGCTTTGGCTTATGGAACAGAAACAATACCAAAAGTAGATATTATCGTTGGTCCAGGAAATGTATTTGTAACTACGGCCAAAATGATGGTTTATGGAAATACTTCAATAGATTTTCCAGCAGGACCTTCTGAGGTTTTAATTTTATGCGATAATACGGCAAATAGTAAATTTGTGGCTTTGGATTTCATAGCTCAGGCGGAACATGACCCCAACGCATCATGCATAATTACCACCACATCTAAGGAACATGCTGAAAAAATTAAAAATAACATTGTAGAAATCATAAATAATAAAGCTACAAAAAGAACGGAAATAATAAATAAAGCACTAAATAATTGTGCAATAATCTATGGAAGTATGGAAGATTGTATAAACCTATCAAATGAATATGCACCAGAACATTTGGAAATAATTACGGAAAATCCAAGGGAAACACTAAAATATATTAAAAATGCGGGAAGCATCTTTTTGGGAAGTTATGCTCCTGTTCCTGTTGGAGATTATGCAAGTGGAACAAATCATGTTTTACCAACTAGTGGTTGTGCTAAAATGTATTCTGGTTTAAGTGTAGATACATTTATAAAAAAGCCAACGGTGCAAGAATTTACAAAAGAAGGACTAAAAAATATATCCGATATAGCCATAACCATAGCAGAGGCAGAAGGGCTTTACAATCATGCTGAATCCATTAAAAAGAGATTAATTTAATAATTTATTAATAATTTATTATTTTTTCTTTTTTTATATTCTAAATATTTTAAATATTAATATTTATTTAATAATTTCTCAAAACTCCGAAGGAGTTTTTACGATATGCAATAATCAGAGATTATTGAATCCCAGGGGGACCTCAAAATTCCAGAGGAATTTTTACAATAGGACGAATAAGGACGGTTATTGAACTTACTATATTTTAAAAGCGGTGAGTAAATGGCAATATTGTTTAAAGAAGTATGTGATATATTTTATAAAATAGAAAGCACAACAAAAAGATTGGAAAAAATGGAGTATTTTATAGAATTAATTAAAATGGTGGAAAATAAAAAAGCTCCACAAGATTTAAAAAAAATATGTCAAATTGCAGTTGGGAGAGTGTTTGCAGAGCATGAAAATAAAGAATTAGGAATTGGACCCAACATATTAATCGATGCCATAATATCCACGGGAATAAATAAAAAAACGATACAAAACACCATAAACCAGACAGGAGATATAGGAACGGCCCTAGAACAGTTGGGGCATAATATAAAACAGACCTCTTTATTTCAAACACCCCCTACGCTGGAAGAAGTATATACTACATTGAAAAAATTATCGACTATCGAAGGCGGACAATCTCAAAAAAAGAAAATAAGGCATATTTCAAGTATTCTTATAAAATCGTCCCCAATAGAACAAAGATATTTGGCAAGATTAATTTTAGAGGATATGAGAATAGGAATGAGTATTCCAACAATATTGGGGGCTTTTTCAAAATATTACAACCAACCCAAAGAAAATTTGGAAAAAATATATGCCGTAGTTAATGATATTGGGCTATTGGCGGAAAAATTGGCACAACGATGCGATATTTATAATGATGAAGAACTACAATTAAAAATATTTAGGCCAATTAAACCGATGTTAGCTCAACTCATTGGCTCCATAAATGATGCAATTATTGAAATGGGAGCTCCCCAATTTGAAACCAAATACGATGGTGCAAGAGTTCAAATTCATAAAAAAGATAATATAGTAAAAATATACAGCAGGAAATTAGAAGACATAACAAACTCCATACCCGAAATAGTAGAAGAAGTAAAAAATATTGAAGCTCAAAACCTAATTATTGAAGGAGAATGTGTAGCAATGGATAAAAACGGGAGACCTAGACCCTTCCAAGACATACTGCGGAGATTTAGAAGAAAATATAATATAGATTCCATACAAAGTGAAATAAATTTAAAGGTTTATGTATTTGATATTCTTTATTATAACAATAAATCATTGATAGAGTTACCATTAATCGAAAGAAGAAGCATATTAGAGAAAATACTAACCAACAAACATAATAAATTAAATATATCCCACAAACTAACCACCGACAACGAACAGAAAGCCAGAGAATTCTATGAATGGAGTTTAAGCATAGGGCATGAAGGCGTAATGATTAAAAACCCAAATGCAATATATACTCCCGGAAGCAGAGTAAGAACTATGTATAAATTTAAACCAACTTTGGAAAGTTTAGATGTGGTAATTACAAAGGCCAAAATGGGAATGGGAAAAAGAAAAGAATGGTATGGTTCCTTTGAAATTGCCGTAAAAGATTATGAAAATAATTTATACACCATTGGGCATGTTGGAAGTGGATTAACCGAGGAGGAGCTCCACAACCTGACAGAGCAAATAAAAAATATAACAATTGAAGTAATTAATGACGAGGCCATTGTAGAGCCTAAAATAGTTTTAGAAATATCCTATGAGGAAATTCAAGAATCGGATAAATACAAATGTGGTTATGCTCTTAGATTTCCACGAGTGGCAAGAATTAGGACAGATAAATCCATTGAGGACATAAATTCCATTGAGGATATTGAAAGAATATTTGATATTCAAAAAGGAAAAGGAAATTTATAATTAATCTTCAATAATTATATTAGATAAATTCATGAAAAAGACCGAAGATTGACTAAATAATTTTTGGGAGCTCCCATCATATATTTTATTATTTCATTTGCTCCAATATTATGGCAGGACATACTTTTTTTATACCCTCAATTCTTCCAATTTTATTAAATATTATTTCGGACAATTCTCTTCCATCCTTTGCCCATATTTCAGTCATTATCATATGGTCTCCTGTGGTAGTATATACTTTTTTAACTTCTTCATATTTACATAATTCATTTGCCACATGTAAAAAATCCTCGGGAATAGTGTCGAAACCAGTTAATGCAACTACACCATATCCAATTTTATTTGGTTCAACTATCACATTATATCCTTTGATAATTCCACAAGATTCCATTTTTTTTATTCTTTTTCTTATGGAGCTCTCACTAGTATTCAATTCTTTGGCTATTTCCGTAAATGGCTTTCTACCTTCTTCCATTAATATTTTTAATATTTTTGTATCTTTTTCGTCCATAATATCACAATTATTCGTAAATTATATATATGTTATTCGTAGGTATTATAATATCTAATATATAATATATAAATATGGGTGTTAAAATGACAATAGAAGTAATTGTGGATAGGGATAAATGCACAGGTTGCGGTAAATGCTATGCCGTATGCCCAAAAGCTGGAAAAATATTTAAAAAAGACAAAAACGGTAAATATTATGCCTATGACACAAAATTTTGTTTTAAATGCTATGCATGTACTGGAAGATGTCCAGTAAATGCTATAATTGTTAGAAGTAAAGAAGAAGAAAAAAATGAAAATAAAAACAAAGAAAAAATAAAACTATAATTTAGTATTATTTTCTAAGGTTTTTAATAATTCAATTGTATTAAACGAATTGTTAAATGCAAAATCAATAAAATCTTCAACAGAATTAAATAAATTATTATTATCTTTTATTATTTCATTGATTTTATTATATTGTTCTTCTTTTATCATTATATTTCGATATGAAGGATTATTATCCATAATTTCATTTAATATTTTTTTATCTTCCTCAGATTCTTCTATTGTTTTTGATATTATTATTTCTCTATCCAATGAAGAATTTATATTTATTTCACTGGTTATAGAGTCTATTTCATACAATTTATTAATTTTAAGTTGTTCTTCATTTAAAACATCTTTGTAATATATTGGATTTATATATTCATATTCGTTGTTTGTATTATGTGGCATCACATTTTGAGACTCCCTAAAATATACCACTGGTGCTATATATTTTATGTCCATTTTATTCCTCAATAGCCATTCTACAATATATTTTGAGTGCAAATAAATTTGTTCTAAAAAATGAGGCAAATCTGTTTTATTTTTATTTTTTATTTCAAATATGCACAATATACCATCAACTACCCCTACACCATCAAATTCACATTTTATATTGTGCCCTTTTTTATTTACTTCCATAATTACAAAATTTTTATGTAATTTATGCCCCCTCCATATTTTAGATAGATTATTTATCATAGGTTCTTCATAAAGATGCCTTGTATTTATTGGATAATCTCTTAATAATATTATTCTTTTATCATTGCTTGCAAAATCGATTAATCTAACCCCTTTCAAGGGGGGAACTGGAATTTTATTATTTTTGGAATTATTATTCAGTTTAGCATGTTCTTTATGGGGTTTAATTTTATCTTTAAGCTCCTCCAAAGCCCCCACATATTTAAAGGATTCATTGCATACACAACCACTAAGTAATATTTCAAAAGATTCAATTATTTCGTCAATAGAATCAATTTTATAAAATACAGAGTTTTTGGATTTTAAATTATTAAATTCATTATTATCAATATATTTATTTTCTATGTATATATACTCCTTACTTTCTTCATTAATTTTAACAATTAATCCATCATTAGCCTTATATAATATAATTTTATTTTTATTTAACAAATACAATAATATATTTGAAAATAAATTAATTATTTCATTATCATTTACATTCATATATCCTCACCATATGCCCCATATTTAAAAATTTATTATATATTTTAAGTATTATATTTTTTATATACTTATAAAAATCTTTTTAATTTATTTTATTTATACCGATATAATTTGGAGATAATATGAAGTATGAAGTCGTAATAACCTCAAAAAATAGTAAAACTAATGAAAATAACGGAGCTCCCATAGGAGTATATTATAAAAATGATAAAACCGTAGTTGCTCATCTTTATGAAGGTTCTCACACCTACGAAAATTTAAAAAATAACGATTATTTTGTAATAAATATAACTGCCCCATATGAAATAGCAAAATTTGTTTTAGACGATGGAATTAAAGAAGATTATGGACATATAAAAGGAGCTCCCTATTTATTAAATAGCCATAAAATACAGCTTGTAAAAATAGAAAATTACAAAATTACAAAATTAAATGATAAATATGGGGACTCCCATCTTATGATAATTAACGGAAATATTGAATTAGAAAAAGAACTAAATCCTCCAAAAATTGGGCCATACAATCGTGCCAATGGATTAATTGTAGAAATGGCAGTATTATATTCTCGATTAAATATCGTAGATAATGAAACAAAATTAAAACTTAAAAATGAAATGAATTATTATTTTAAAACCATTAAAAAAGTAGGCAGTGAAAAACATATTGAATTAGCCGAAAAAATGTTAAAAGAATAAAAGATAATATGGCATATATATTATTCCCCCAATAATCCACAAACTTTACAGAAATTTTTTAATATTTCTGCCCCATTTTCCGTATGAGATACTTCTGGATGGAATTGAACCCCATAAATTGGTTTTTCTTTGTGTTTCATTGCCTCAACTTCGCAAATATTAGAATAAGCCAATATTTCAAAATTAAGGGGAGCTCCTACAACTTCATCTTTATGAGACGCCCAAGCTGTAAATTCTTTTGGAACATTTTTAAATAAATCATTTTCTTCTTTTACAAATATTTTGGAATGGGCATATTCCTCAGATTCTGCCCTACCTATTTCTCCGCCGTATGCTTTTGCTATTATCTGATGTCCCAAACATATCCCCAATATTGGGAGTTTTGAGTTTAAAGCTATGTCCAAACAATTACTTGCTTTTTCGATATCTGGACCCCCGCTTAATATAATTCCTTTTATTTCTTTATTTTCTTCAATTTCCGCCAATGGTGTGCTGTTTGGAATTATTTTTGAAGGTATTTTTAAATATCTTAAACTTCTGTGAATTCTATGGACATATTGACCGCCATTGTTAAGAATTACAATCATATAATCACCAACTTATATTTGTATTATATTCTGCATATATTCTTATATATTCCTTTTATTTTGTAATTATTTCTATTTTATCTTCTCCAATATAAATTGTGTGCTCTGCCTGACTTACCATTCCGCCACCTCTGTCAATAAGTGTAGGATAACCATAAATACAGCCTGAATTCATAAGGGTTCTAAGTGCCATGGTATGTTTTGGAATTTTTGAAAACCATCTTTCTGCAAATGGCAAATATGCATGATTTTTTTCAATAATTCCCAACAATTTTCGAGCAGATGGAAGCCTAACAGGTCGCGGAGCTATGTATTTGTATATATATTTTTCTTTTCCATCTATTACCTGACCATGCCCATCTGTGGCAAATGGCTCGATTGCTACAATATCCCCAACATCAATTGTATATTTTGTATTTTCTGGCACATTTGGAACGCATATTCCAGAATGTAAATCATATTGCCCCATAACATGCCCTGAAAGGTTGGATATTGGTTTATACCCATAGCTGTTAATTACTTCTTTTATTATTTTTCCCATTTCCCCCACATTCATCGGTGGTTCTACCTCATTTATTACAGTTTTTAAGGCATCTTCCGACGCCTTTACTAAATCCTTGTATGAGTTGGATAAATCAACAGTTTTAGCACCATCTGCAATATATCCATCTACATGAACTCCAACATCAAGCTTTATGATGTCATTTTCAGAAAATACGGATTTATCCCCATAATATGGAGTATAATGTGCTGCAATATCGTTTATAGAAATATTGCATGGAAATGCTATTTCTCCACCTAATTCCTTTGTTCTATTTTCAACATGCTCCGCAACATCATATAATTTGGCATCTTTTTTTATTAATTTAATACCTTCCTCCATAACGATTTTATGAATTTCTCCAGCTTTTTTTAATTTATTATATATTTCTTCATTGGTCATTTTATCATCATTAAAATTAATTGGAGCTCCAAGGAGCTCCTATATTTTTATTTATTATTTTAATTAGTTCTTTTAATAACAATTGTTAGTATATCTTCATCTTCCAACACATGATTAAGTCCCACTCTTTGCCCGGGGTGTTTTGCCGATTTTCCCCAAATTTGAGCATATCTGAAATTCTTTACAAAATCCCGATGCAATCTATTACATACATCTTCTACGGTGGAGTTCTTTAAAACTATTAACGGGTCTTTCATATCAGCCTTTCCACCTTGGGGCCTCAAATAAAGCTTCATAAATCCAAGAGTATTAAAAATCTGGTCTTTTAATTCTTCAATATTAATATTTTTATAACCTGATACTAAAATATGTGCCCTATCTTTTAAAACTTCTTCAATTTTTTCTATATGTTCGGGCTCTGCCAAATCTATTTTATTTACTATCACAAGTGATGGAATATATTCTCTATTTCCACTAACTACATCAATAAACTGGTCTGCTGTGATGTCATCCCTTATTACAAGGTCTGCATTGTGTATTTTGTGTTCGTTAAGTATGGCTTTAATTGTATCTTCGTCTATTTTGGTAAGTGGAATTGTTGTATTGATATTAACTCCGCCCCTGTCCTTTTTTACAATTTTTACATCGGGTGGATTTTGGTCTAATCTTATACCTACATTATATAATTCTCTCTCGATTACCGGAATATGTTCCGGAGAAAATACATCAACAACAATCATGGCCAAATCTACGCTCCTAATTGCTGCTAAAACCTCGCTACCTCTTCCCCTACCAAAAGATGCCCCCGTAATAATTCCCGGTGCATCCAATACTTGAATTTTTGCCCCTTTATATTCCAATAATCCCGGGATAATTGTAAGTGTGGTAAAGGCATAAGCTCCAACTTCTGAATTAGCATTTGTAATGGTATTTAACAGCGTAGATTTTCCCACAGATGGAAATCCAACAAATGCCACTGTGGCATCTCCTGTTTTTCTCACAGCATAAGAGGGCCCGGAGCTCCCTGATTTTGGAGCACTTTGAGCATCTCTTAATTTTGCAAGTTTCGCCTTCAATATCCCAACATGCTTTTGAGTTGCCTTGTTATATTGTGTTTTCTTTAATTCTTCCTCTATATGCCTAATATCTTCCTGAATTCCCATTTAATTTCACCAAATAAATAATTATGTAAATTTTGTATGATTATAATATATAATAATATATACGCACAATATAAAAATTAGATTTATCGGAGTGAGCGAAGCGAACGAAGAGCTACAAAAACCGTTAGGTTTTTGTTCAAATAATGCAATTATATTATGATTAAAAATTGAAAAAAAAGAAATTTTATGAAATTTATATATTATTATATCATTATATGCCACATTATATAAATTATATAATAAATTATTTAGCCATTTCATCCATAGTATCTATTATATCTCCAACTTTTGGATTTACTATAAAATAATGATTCCAAGTTCCTTCCTTCCGCGCCTTAATTATACCCGACTTTTTCAAAATGTTTAAGTGATGAGATATTGTTGGTTGCGGTTTTTTTAACTCATCTATAATGTTACACACACACATACTCTCGTTTTCACTTAATAATTTTAAAATCATTAATCTAGTTGGGTCTGAGAATGCCTTGAACATTTCTGCCATATTTTCGAATTTTGTTTCATTTGCAATCATTTTTAT
The DNA here is from genome assembly GCF_000017185.1 of Methanococcus aeolicus Nankai-3. Taxonomy (NCBI): domain Archaea; kingdom Methanobacteriati; phylum Methanobacteriota; class Methanococci; order Methanococcales; family Methanococcaceae; genus Methanococcus; species Methanococcus aeolicus. The sequence goes on from NC_009635.1 coordinate 899,235, forward strand.
CTCCTTAATTTATTTAATTATTTAATAGTTGTCACAATATGTTATATATTGTCTGAGCTTTTGGAATTCATACCTATATATTATGTTATATTTATAATTAATGTATATCTTAATTAGTATATATAATTATCATCATGCATAATTATTTAACTTTATCAATATCTGCAATGGATATTGATATGTTTTTGGGAGCTCCCGTATCTTTTAAAGATTCGACCACTCCTTTTAGAACATTTTTAATTATGTTGGCCACAAATGGATTCATCGGTATAGTTTTTCCATTGACATTTAATTTAACTCCGCTTTGCATAACACAGGCATTCCATTTTATATTATTTTTAATTACTTCCTCTACAAATAATTTACAGTTAAATCCACAGTGCCCACAATTTAAATTATATGATGGAATAATGCTTTTTTCGGCCACCAATTGCATAATTTCGTCAATATCATATTGATAATCATTTATAGCAAGAATTGTATGGGAATCCACCAATTCTAAACCTTCATCATCTTTTATCATGGCTATTTTTGGGATATTTAGTTCCTTTAATTGTTCTTTAAATCCTTCAATTATAACATATTCGTATTCTAACTCCAATTTAGATAATATCTCGTGAAGACTCATTCCATTATAATAAAATGCAGTTTTATCATCTGTCGATAGAACGGAAACTTCGGCATATTCTTTAAATAAATAAGAATCGGTATCTTTTTTATCTATTTCGGCATTTTCAAAACTATGTTTTATTGTGGCCACCTTAACATTTTTATCCATTAATTTTTTTAGTATTTCGCGGATAATGGTAGTTTTTCCAGATTTTTTAAAACCGATTACACCAATAGCTCTCATAACATCACAGTTTAAATTATAATATAATAATTTGTAGTATTTACAAACCACATTTTAAAAATATTTATTTAATAAAAAAATATAGTATGGTATGTTCAGGGACTTTTACAATGGGATAGAACCCACAATAAATATCCTTTAAATTACATTGAAATTACTATTATTTTTGGATATTTAAAAAACACATATTTTTAGAACATACTATAATTACATAATATTCATTTAATTATTTTAATATATAAAGTTTTTTAATTATATGAAAATAAATGCAAATGCACACATACATAAATAGATGAATACATACATACATTTCACATAAGTGGCTAAATATATAGATATAAATGTAGGTTCGTAGGTATTAATATATGGCAATAGCAAAAAACTAAAAAGGTGTGATTATGATATATATTGTAGGAGTTGGCCCAGGAAGCGAGGATTACCTAACATTAAAGGCGATAAAAACAGTGAAAAATGCTGACATAATTGCTGGAAGCAAAAGGTTATTAAATTTATTTGATATAGCAGATAGTTCAAAATTCGTTTTAACAGTAAATTTAAAAGAAGAATTAAAAGAACTACTTGATAAAAAGGAAAATTATTCTAATATTGTAATATTATCGTCAGGAGACCCCTGTTTTAGTGGATTATTAAAAACTGCACTAAATTATGTGGATAAAAAAGATATAGAGGTAATTTCAGGAATATCCTCAATACAAATTGCAGCATCAAAAATAAAAATATCATGGGAAGATTACACCATATTAACACTTCACGGTAAAGAGGAAAATAGGGAAAATCTGTTAAATCTAATAAAAAATAATAAAAAAGTAATATTTTTACCAAGTAATGTTAAAAAAGATATAAAATATTTATTGGATAATGGAGTAAATCCAAATAAAAAAATATGGATTTGTGAAAGTTTGACCTATCCTAACGAAAAAATAATATATGATAGTTTTGATAATATATTGAATGGTAAAAATGACATATCTTATTTCTCAGTATGCATAGTTGATTAAAAATTTATATCCTGTCATTTTTATTAGAAAAATCCCCTTCTTAATTAATAATAACCATAGTATAACTCAGGTGAAAATATTGAATCCCTGGAAAGTAATATTATATATAATAATTATTGGAGCAATTTCATATACTATGTTTAATCATGGTATGGATAGCCCACAAGAAATTGTTGAAAATAGTCCATATCCTGAATTTATGTTTGTAGATAGTAATGCCACATCAATTGTTATTAGCCACAATTCCGGGAAACATTTTTCCCCATATATATTCTATGGCATAGATGGGATATATTCCAACATACATTCTCCAAATGAAATTGCAATAAAAACCCCGTTCTGGTTTTTAGCATATCTTACACCATATCAGATGAATATGACTACGGGAAATGGATGCATATATATAAATTCGGGATATGTAGGAAAACCAGATACAAAATGGGTAGAATATATGTCCGATAGTAATGCCATTGCATATACTAATGATAGGGTGATATGTATGAGTTCAGAAGGAAAATATACAAAAATGGACATAATATTTCAAAATTACGGCGATATAAATATTGATGCCAATACATTAAATCTTAAAGATGTTAAAGTAATACAATCCAATATTGAAAATAAAGGAGATGTTGCAATTGTGCATTTAACATTAGATGCCCCATTGGAAAAATTTATTTCTAAAAATTAGGCGTGTTTGCATATCAACCATATTAATTATTTATATTTATAATTCGGGTGAAAAAATGGATATTATGCAGTTTGTTCCCGATTTAGGAACTGGTGCAATAGCTGGTGTAGTTATTGGTTGGGGACTAAAAAAAGCCATAAAATTAGTAATAGCCCTTATAAGTCTATATTTTTTAAGTTTGGCATATCTTGCTAACTTGGGTGTCATATCTATTAACAAAGATGCATTACTTGGCATGGTGGGCAATATGGGGAGCTCCGTAATAACTTATGGTAATCAAATGGTAGGTTTGATTCATTCATTATCACTTGGAGCCGGATTTGCTGGTGGACTTGCAATAGGCTTTAAAAAAGGATAATTATTTTTTATTTTTATAATATATTTTATAATATATTAAATATCAAATTTAAATTCCAATTTTAATATTTTTTTATTTTTAGTATGTTAAATATGTCGGTGAATAAACAATGAATGTTAGATTAAGAGATTTTGTAGAAACAGAAATCGGATTTTTTGCAGTGAATACCTATGAGCATCCCAAAGATAGGATATTTGCTTTTTTAAGATATTTAAATTTAAATGCCGTGGATAATGCAATGGAGATAATAAATAAATATGATTTAAATAGGCAGGACATACGAAATAACCAATATATAAAAATAACAGACACCTCAAAAACGCACGATATTTTAAAAGACAATTTTCCAGAATATTTATTTCACGATAAAACAAAAGATATAACACTTCATGCGATTCCAAAAAGCAAAATAATAAAAATACGGACCCCCCAAAATAGACTAAAAGAAATAATCAATAATCCAACAAATGAATTTGAAATAAAATGTAAAAAGATTGCCGAAATTCTAAATAAAAATGGATTGGATTATGGATGTATGGGAGTCTCTGGTTCAACAGTTATAAAATTGAACAATATTAATTCAGATATTGATTTTGTGATATATGGAATGGAAAATCATAAAAAAGCGAGAGGAATTTTAAAATCTATTTTCGATGAGAAACTTAACAAATATTGTGCAAATAATGATAAGGATAACAATAGTGGTAGTAGGAGTAGTAGTGGTAGTAGTAGTATTAAATATAATATTAAACCGCTTTCAGATGAATTTTGGAAAAAGGCATACAATAAAAGGATAAAAGATGGTACCCTATCTTATGAAGAATTTGTATGGCATGAAAAAAGAAAATACAATAGGGGAGCAATAAATGGAACAATGTTTGATTTACTTGCCACGCGGGAATGGAATGAGATTAATATTAATTATGGAGATTATATTTATAAAAATATGGGATTTATTGAGATAGAAGGCACAATAACCAATGATAAATATATGTTGGACAATCCTGCAATATATAATATTGAAAATGTAAAAATAACCAATTTGGAATTAAATAAAAAAATAAATAAAAAAATAAATCCAAATAGCATAAAAGAAATAGCTTCTTTTACCCACACCTACGCAGGTCAGGCATTTGAGGGGGAAACCGTAGTAGTAAGGGGAAAATTGGAAACCGTCAGTAGCAAAAACGAAAATTATAATAGAATTGTTGTAGGGACATCAAGAGAGGCGCTTAACGAATATATTAAATTACTTTAATATGGTTAAATTTTTAGGAGCTCCTTACATTCGATATATCAACTATATTATGTAAAAAGTTCTCGAACACATCATAATTTTTTTAGATTGGACAAACATACAAATTAATATATAAAGTGCCATATTATTAACATATTAAACCAATTAGAGGTAAAAATTAGGTTTTTACCGCCCCTTCGGAATTTGACTTTTAAAATCTCAAAAAATCCATTCAAGATTTTTATATGGGGTCATGGGCAGTAGCAAAATCTAATTTTATAATTCCACTAAAAACATACCATATATAAAAAACGGTGAAATAATGTTTGAAATAAAACACAGAGATGCCATGGGCAGAATCGGAAAATTAAAAATAAATGGAAAAATAATAGAAACTCCAACAATTATGCCTGTTGTTCATCCAAATCCAAAAAAACAGACTGTTTCAATAGAAAAAATTGAAAAATTAGCATCCGTAATTATAACCAATTCATATATTATTAATACCAATCCAGAATTAAAAAAAATAGCAGAAGAAAAAGGAATTCATAATTTAATAGGATTTGATAAGGTAATAGTTACAGATAGTGGTTCATTCCAATTAAGTGTATATGGAGAAATTACCGTTGAACCAGAAGAAATAATTGAATTTCAAGAAAAAATCGGCGTAGATGTTGGAACAATATTGGACATTCCAACAGCACCATATGTACAGAGAGAACAGGCCGAAGAAGAATTAAAAGAAACTCTTAGAAGAGCAGAATTATCTGTAAAGTTAAGAGATGAAAAAAATTATAAATTATTATTAAATGGAACTATTCAAGGTTCTACCTACATGGATTTAAGGCAGGAAAGTGCTAAAAAAATGAAGGAATTGGATTTTGATATATATCCAATTGGGGCTGTTGTTCCATTAATGGAAAATTATGATTATGCTCAAGTTATTGAAATAATATTAAATTCTAAAAAGGAGCTCCCTACAAATAAACCTGTGCATTTGTTTGGTTGCGGACATCCTATGATGTTTGCCCTATCTGTGGCATTAGGATGCGATTTATTTGACAGTGCTGCTTATGCATTATATGCAAAAGATGGACGATATTTAACAGAATCAGGCACCCTTCATTTAGAGGATTTAAAAGATTTAGAAAAATTCCCATGTTCATGTCCTGTATGTATTGAATATACTCCAAAGGAATTGGCAAAAATGGAAAAACGCAAAAGAACTGAATTATTAGCCGAACACAATTTATACATTACATTTGAGGAAATTAACAGAATTAAACAGGCAATTAAAGACGGTAATTTATGGGAGCTTGTAGAGGAAAGATGTAGGGCACATCCAAAATTATTGGAGGCATATAGAAAAGCATTAGAATATAATGAATTTATCGAAGAATTCGACCCCATTACAAAAAAATCTGCCTTCTTTTACGGAGGATATGAAAGTTTATATCGTCCAGAAATTATAAGGCATAAAAAACGATTAGAAAGAATAAAATCAGACAATATATATATTACAACAATATCGAACGATATTAATAGACCATACAGCGAAAATACAAATATGATGGATAGCGATGCACTGGTCCTTATTAAAGATGATTTATTTGGATTAGTGCCTTTATCAATTGATACAGTTTATCCACTGTCCCAATGCGATAATCCAAAGTTATATTGTTATGAAAAAATACATAACAATGAGTTTGTTGAGGAATTTAAACAAAATAACAAAGATAAAATAATGGATATAACTTCATATAATTACTATATAAATCATTATACTTCCAACGCCAACAAAAATAAAGTAGGTAGTGACGCCATCAGAATAAACAATATGATTCAATATCAATATGGATTTAAATTAAATGATGAGGAATTAAAAAAATTAATAATAAAAAGAAGTAAAAAAACAAATAGAATTAGAAATGTCCTTATACCAACAGATGGAAACAACAAAGAAGTATTATTTACACTTCGTTCAAATGATAATTTATTAATTCCTGCAAAAGAGGGGGCAAAATTAATTCATGAAAAATTACCATTTCCAAAATATAGGGTTGTAATTGATAGCGAAGTTGAGGAATTTGCAAGAGATGGAAAATCCGTATTTTCTAAATTTGTAATAAACTGCGATAAGGAATTAAGGCCTTATGAGGAAGTAATTATTGTAAATGAAAATGATGAATTACTTGCCTATGGAACAACATTATTAAATGGTAAAGAATTAGGGGAATTTAATTATGGTGCTGCTGTTAGTGTAAGAAGTGGATTTAAATGATGCAACCGTATATAATATATATCATATAAATCTAATATTACATATTTAATTTTTGTTAATTTTTTGAACTATTGATGCATATTGGCGGGAGATTATGAATCTACTAAAAAATAAAAAAGGTCAAACATCCCTTGAATTTTCAATGGTATTGCTTGTCATAGTATTACTTTCAGTGGTATCCATATATAACTTTTTAAATGATAATTTTGACGAAGAAGATAAAACAATAAATAAAATAGAAGTTGGAGTGACGAAAGCCGTTAGTTTTGTAAATTCAAGAGTTAATGGCACATATGTAAAATATCCAATATCCTATTTAGGTATGTCATATAATGAAAATAAAACCAACATTAGCATATATATAAGAAATGGTAGTTCCGTAAATCTATATACTAAAAATTTTATAAATTCCACAATATATAATGACCAAAATATAAATTATTCAAAATATAAAATAAATATATATTATGTAGATTAATTTTTAAGATTATTTAAATTAGGGGATAATATGGCGTGTATCGACAATTACAGTTATAATATAATATTAAAAGGCTCGTTTAAAGAATGTGCAAAATATATTAAAGATAACTATAAAAGTATCAGGGAGCTCCAAGCAGGCGATGAAGTGATAGAAGGAGTAATGCTAATAGGAAAGCCACCAATACCTGTGGCGTATGAAGAAGACTACATAATATTCCCATATACAAAACCTTGTCATGGTAGCTATGTTTTAAAGGTGCCGTTGGAGGAATATATTGAAAGCGAAACAAAAAATAAAAAAAATAAAAAAGAAGAAGAAAATTCCGATAGCAAAAATAAAAGTATGATATCTAAATTAAAATTTTGGTAGGTGGTATTTTGAGAGTTATGATATTATTGGGCTGTCCTGAGCCCCCCGTATTAATTCCTTCCTGTATTTCCCTTATTAATATGTTAAAAGAGAAAGGTTGCGAAGTTGTAATTTCCGCAAATCCTGCGGCTTTAAAATTGATTGAATCGGCTGATCCTGAAAAATATTATTTAAAGGATGTAGGGGCCCAAAGCATAGATGGAGGATTAAAAAATAAGTTTCCAGTAGATTTAATAATTGGAATGGCACATAATGATGCTGCTGTTAATTATATAATCACATATAAATCAGTATATGATGCAAAAACTGTTGCAATGGTATTTGGAAAAAATATTAACAATGAATTAATAGAGGATTTAATGGATGAAGAAATACCATGTCAAACTGCCAAAGCATTCCACAACCCAACCCCAGTAATTGTAAAATTAAAAAAGATTGTTGAGGAATATGTTTAATGAAAATATAAACATAGAAGAGATAAATCCATTATTTAATGAAATAAAAAAATTATATCGTCAATATTTTGAATATTCCATTAAAAGAAAATGGTTAGAAGTTCCAGCAGATATACAATATAGAGAAATTGGATATGGATATTTAAAAAAAGTAGATGATAGAAATATTGTTTTTAATAATGAAATGGACTATAAAAAATGGGTTTTAAAAAAATCCCCATTTCATTTATATAAATCTTTAACATACACGGAGCTCCCTGAAAAAAAAGGAGGGGCGTCTCAAAAAAGATTGATAAAAAGAGAAATAGCCTTTGATATTGATGTCCATATGACAAAACGATGCACCCACAAAGATGAAGGTTGGATATGTGAGCACTGTTTAGAGGAGGCAAAAAACCAAACCCATATATTAATTGACGAGTTTTTAATACCTGATTTTGGTTTGTCTCCAAAAGATTTAAGAATTGTTTTCTCTGGAAATAGGGGGTACCATATATATCTTAATCCAACAGATGAAGAAATAAAAAACACAATAGAGCATTGGAGTAGATATCAAAGAAGATATTTTATAGAATATATACTCGGAAAAAATTTAAATTTAAATATCGTAGGTAGTGGTTGGAGAAGAAGAATATTAAAACAATTTAAAGAGAAAACCCCCAAATTGGGAACAAAACAATTTGAAAAAAATCCTAATTGGAAGGCCATTATTGATAAAAAAAGTAATGCCAATAAAATAATGGATAGGATAAATTATACTAAAAATAGGTTGGAATTAGATGAAAAAGTAATGGAAGATGATATTAGATTATTGAGAACTATTGGGTCATTGCATGGTTATACTGGTTTTATGGTTAAAGAAATAAAATATCATTCTTTGGAAGTTTTTAATCCATTAAATCATGCGGTTTTTTCTAAATTCCATAAAAAATATGAAAAATATTATGTCGTAAAAATAAATCAAAAATTAGACGATTTAACCATAAATGGGGAAACCTACAACCATAAAAATACAGAAATACCGCCAAGTTATTTATTATTTTTATTTGGGCATAATATAGATATGGAAGTTAAAAATATACAATAAATATAATGTGATAAAATGATATTTATAACGGGAACTGACACAGGAGTAGGAAAAACCTTTGTTTCTAAAATAATCGGAAAACACTTAAAATACAAAGAAAATATAAACACAGGATATTTAAAACCAATAGAATCGGGAGGTATCGAGGATACGGCAACCTTAAAAGAGGCTTTAAATTTAGATGAGAATTTAAATATATTAAATCCAGTGAATTTAAAAAACCCATTATCTCCGAATATTGCCGCTGAAATAGAAAATAAACCAATAGATTTAGTAGAAATAAAAAAATCTTTTGATTTATTAAAAAATAAATATGATTTTTTGATTATTGAAGGTGCTGGGGGGGTGGCAGTTCCAATAAAATACAATAGCTTTTTGATGTCTGATTTGATTGTTTATTTGGGAGCTCCTGCCATAATAGTATCAAGACCTGATTTAGGGACTATAAACCATACCCTTTTAACAATTGAACATTTAAGAAATAAAGGAATATTGGTAAAAGGAGTTATAATAAACTGTATTAATGAGCTGGATACTGTTTTACATTACGAAAAAACTTTTGAAACGATAAATAGATGCGGAAATGTGGAAATTATTGGAATTGTTAAAAATGAAAATGAATATAACATTAATTTTGATAAAATAATTGGATAGAATTTTTTTAGGGAATGTCCTCAATATGTTTGTTATTAGAGCAATAAAAAATATCCTGCAATAATAATAGATGATACCAACGACAATATAAAACCTACTTTTATCATATCCTTTTCACTTAAATGCCCCTCTGCAAAAACTATGGCATTTGGAGGAGTTCCTACTGGGAGCATATATGCACAGGATACGGCAATACCCACAGGTAATGCAATTAATTCTGGACTTATATTCAGTTCCATTGCGGCGGCTACTAAAACAGGCATTAAAACGCTTGCAACTCCCGTATTGCTCATAACATTAGTTAATAGCATGGAAAATACAATTATTCCAAATATAAACATTGAAAGTGGAATGGCATTCATAAAACTTATTAAAATATTTGCAATAAATTCTCCCGTTCCAGTTGTGGATATTATACTACTTAAAGATAGAGCTCCTCCAAAAAGCATCAACACACCCCAATCAGTAGAGTCATCCAAATCCTTCCAATCAATTAGTTTTAAGGAAAACAATAGAATTATACCAATTACGGCAATTATGGAATCCATATAGCTACCTACGCCAATTAAATTTGCAATTTTTCCGCTAATCATCCATAATATGGCAATTGATAAAAATACAATAAATGTTAAAATTGTTTTATTTGTATATTTAAAATCATTATTTAACTTAATCTTATGATTCTTTACATTTGGCTTAAAGTAAAGATATAATATGGCATAAATTACAGGCATTAGGATTAAGCTCACCGGAAATCCCACCTTAAACCACTCCGAAAAACCCATATTTAAAGAACTGCTTGTTATGGCATTGGGGGGGCTACCAATTATGGTTGCAATCCCTCCAATGTTTGCAGAGTATGCAACACCCAAAAGAAGAAATGAATAAATGTTTTTAATCTTGTTTCGTTCATCTTTATCTTTATCATTTAAATCCATACCTTCATAAGATAGTAAACCAAGTGCGAGAGGCAGTATTATCAATGTTGCCGAAGTGTTGCTTATCCACATTGAGAGAACATAGGCCGTTAGCATAATTAAAAAGCTTGCGATTTTAAAATCTCCATTTCCCAATTTAACAATCTTGTAGGCAATTATTTTGTCTATATCGTGCTTTTTTAATGAAGATGCCAAGGCAAATCCTCCCAAAAATAAAAATATAATAGGATGTGCAAATGATTTGAAGGCATCTTTTACATCAAAGATTCCAAAAATAACTGCAAATACTGGAATAAATAATGCCGATACGGACAGTGGAAACGCCTCGGATATCCACAGAATAGATATAAACAATAATATGGATAATCCCTTTTTTACTCCTTCATCTGCGGGGAAGAACATCAATATTAACATCATAAGTAATAAACTGAAAAATAAAACTATGATATTATCTATTTTCTTTAACACTCTGCACCCCTTGTATCAATTATGGTAATTTATGGCGTATAGAATTATAAATCCCCTAAAACTATTTTTGCATACTTCAACATATGATTTATATCTTCCTTATTATTGTATTTAAAAAGTATTTGTTTAGATTTGGCTTCATTATATATTATACTAAAATTTGTTTTTCTAAATTCAATATACTTTTTAAAATAATTTTTAATTAAATAATCTCCTTTTTAGAATAATTGCATCAAAACCACACATTTCGTGGCAACAATAACAATTTATACATTTTTTGGCATCAACTTTAAAATTAGATATTGTTATGGCATTTACCGGGCATACCATTTCACAAATTTTGCATTTTCTACATCTTCTTTTATGTATTTTTGGTTTTTGAACCATAATTGAAAATATTAATTTTATAACTTTTGGTGGCAATATTGACATCATAAAATAAGTATCTGGCTTTTTGAATTTCATTTTAGGTATTTCGTTTATATCTATTGGATTGTCGTTATTGCTGTCGTTGTCATTATTATCCACACATAATATGTTTAATTTAGCACCATTTTTTAAAATATTATTTGTAATTATGTCATTTTCATTATATCCCATATATTGAGAAGCCAATATATCAACTGCAATGGCACTATTTGAGGCAATTACTATCTTTGAGTTTATACTTTTACCGTTGCTTGGTCCATTTCCTTCCATTCCATTAATGCCGTCCATTATAGATATTGTTTTTTTATTTTTTGTTATGACATTGTGGAGCTCCCCGACAAATTTTGCAAAATCATTTTCTTTACTATATATTCCATGTAATTTTGGTTTCATTCCCCCCGGGATACAACCATATAAATTTTTAACTGCTCCTGTGTATTTCATAAGTATATGTGTTTTTAATTTTGGTAAATTTATTATTAAATCACTATCTACTAATGATTTTGGGAGGTGCAATTCATTTCCCATAACTTCTATTTCAACTGTTTCATCACCTTCAAAAGGTAGCCATTTTATATTATGTTTTTCGCAAATTTCTTTTATCCTCGATACTTCAAATGAGTTTTTTGTATTATATCCCGAAGAATCTCCCACAATTATTTTATTTTTATCCACTTCATTATTTAAAAGATATAATATAACCCATTCCAAAAATAGCGGATGTGTAGTTGCATTTCGTTCTGGTGGATAAGGCCCCAACACATTTGGTTTTATTAATATTTTATTATATTCCTTTAAATTTAAATTATTAAAAACTTTATCCAATATTTTATTTTTATTATTTAGTGAACCATAATTTTCTATTTTTGAATAATAAACTTCCATTCTATCCCCGTAAAAAATATTTGTAGTACATTCAAGAACTATTTACGCCTAAATATATGGTATGTTCCAATATTTTTTTTATTATCATTATTATTGCAAATACCATATAGGTACAATAGGATATAAAAGAACATATATTTTGAATACGCCATATTATAGATTTTTATATATTATAGATTTTTATATATTATAGATTTTTATATATTATAGATTATATTATTGAATATTAATTTAATACATTTATCTTTATTTTATTTATTATTTTATCATTTTTTATATTATACCGTGTGATATTATGAAAATCATGAATGGAGTTAATTCTATCGAGGAAATATTAAATAAAATAACAAATGCGAAAAAAGGAAAATCTGGCATAAAACGAATAGATACAATAATACAGAAAATGGATGACCAAAAATACGAATATTAGTATATAGACTTAATAAACAGCTCGAAATAGTAAAAAAATACAATCCATCAGTTAGGCCTGCGATAGATCCGTATGTTTCTTCCGAATTAGGAGTATATAGCGGACTTAACAATATCGAAGACTATGGGGCCCTTATGAATTATCCGGATTGTTGTGTTAAATCATTTGAAACTGCGAGATTTGGAATAGATGCTGAACATCTAAAAGAGGCCGAATTGATAAAAAAAGAAATAAAAAACGAAGTTATAAACGGTAAAATTAATGTAAAGGATAAATGTGCAATAATAATGCCATCAGGATTTATACCATGTAGTTTAAACTGTAAAAATGCCATTGAAAGAAATTTGATTAATATTGTTTCTTATGATGAACAGATCAATATAATTGAATTGGAAAATAAGTTAAGCCAGGAGCTCCCCCACTATCATGGAGCATATGGTGAATATTATGAAAAAATTATATTATTATAAGTAATAATTATTATTATTATTACTATATCTATATCTATTATTTACCGTTTAAAAAATGGTTTAAAATCAATTGCATCTTTTTTACAGCTTGAAACACATTCAAAACATCTTATACATTCCGTTTGGTCTATGTTTTTGGTTAGATTTATCTGAACTGGACATTTTCTTTCGCATAATTTACAATTAACACATTTATTATTTAATTTTAGTTTAAATAATGGTTTTATAGAAAATATCCCAAGTAATGCCCCTATTGGACAGAGATATCTGCAAAATGCCATTGGATATATAAATCCAAGTAATATAACTCCAATAAGGATAATAAACGAAAGCAATGTCCCAGATAAATTTGTTAGAGCTCCGATAGGACATACCGAACAATAAGTATATGTTGCCAAATAGTATGTCAATATGATGAATAATATTAAAATTACATACTTTAAATATATTAATTTATTATGGATATTTTTGGGAACTTCGGGAAGTTTTTTTAACCTGGATAATTTAACTCTCAATTTATAAGTTAAATCAAAAATAAAACCCAATGGACACATCCAACCGCAGAATAGTCTCCCAAAAATTAGTGTAAGTAATGATATTACTATCACCACTGGAACGAAATAAATACTTCCCAGTAATATGAATTGTTCAATGTATCCAAAAATGCACAGACAAAAGAAGCTTGAAAGAAAGACCGATAAAATTACAAATTTTATAAAAAATGCCGACTGAACTATTTTTCTAATAGTTTGTAGTTTATCCATAATATCACTTGAAAAATTCATCTATTTTATCATTGTCAATGTAAAATTTAAATTCCTTTGATTTATATATTCTTTTAGCCCTAGCTTCTTCCAATATTAAATCACTTTCTACCAAATCAGCTTCTTCCAATTTTTTTAAATGGGTATATATCACTGGTCTTGATAGATTTAGTGTTTTTGCCATTTCATAAATATTCATGGGGTTTTTATTCAAAAGATGAATTATTTTAATTCTTGTAATATTAGATAATGCATCTCCCATTTTAACAGTTTTTTCCAAATTCATAAAATCACTAAATTCCTCACTAAATTTCATCCCATTTTTTCTTCAACTCCTTAACTGTTTCCTTTATTTCCACAGTATCCTTTTCTATTTTTGCCAATTCTATATCACTACTTGGTTTTTTAAATATCAAATACGCCAACATTATTATAATAATTACCAAAAGTATTATTACGATATCCCATTCATATCCGAAGAAATGTCCTGTTGCAGTTTGCATAATATCTCCTCCCATGTTATTACTTCCAACACCATAAGGCATAATATCTCCACCTCAATTAAAAACTAAAATTGATATATTAATTAAAAGTTAAATAAATTTCTTAAATTTATTTCTGTGAGTAAGAATCTTATTATTTTATCAATTATGGATTCGGAAGTATTTAAATTATCACTATTGGCGGAGACATTTGTGCTATTTATACTAACAATTCCTTCATCAATCATGCAGTTAATTATTGCCTCTTTAAGGTCTGTTGGAGATAATCCATAAACTTCTTTAATTTCGCCTAATGTGGTATTTTCACTTAATTCATTAATTAATTTTTCTTTTAATTCGTTATTTTTGTAAATTGAATTTTGAACCTCACTATTATTTAAAACCACAGTTCCTTTATCAATTAAGCATTTAAGTATTGCCTCTTTGGACTTTGATGGAGATATACCATAAGTTTTTTTAATGATATCAAATGTGGTATCATCATCTACGGATACCCCCAAATTTCTCTTTAAATCCTCTGGGTTTATATTATACATTTCGCAAATTTGTTTTATGGTGTAGCTCTTTAACCCACTTCCAGATATGTTTATATATTTATCGATTATTTCTTCTGTAATTTGTATATCGCCAGTTAATGTGTTTTCACTATTGATAACTTCGTTTATTTTTAATTTTAAAGAATTAATTAAACAATCCTGACTTATATTATATTCTTCGCATACCTGTTTTAGGGTATAATTTTTCAGCTCACTACTTGGTGTTGGAACATATTTATCAATAACATCCTCGGACATCACTCCTTCACTTGTTGTTAATGTTGGCGGTATGTTTGACGGAGCTCCGCTCATAGTAGGAGCTGGTTCACTGTGGTCACAAATACCATTATTGTTTGTGTCAATGTATTTCCCACACTCTCCTGGAAATGTGCATGATGAATCGGTAATTCCATAAGGGCAGTCATCCCATGCGTAAATTGTACTTAAAGACGACAATATCAAAAACACACTAAAAAAAATAAAAAATAGTTTTTTCATAATCTCACCTGTTAGGGCCTCCTCCCCTCTCCATTGAGCTGCTTAGTATTTGTTCATATTCTTCACTGCTTATGTATTGTGGGGTGTAATTTGCTCCGTAACTATCTAACATTCTAACAAAAGCTCTCATATGGTTTCTTGAACCTTTCATTAGATTCTCATAAACCAATTTTATGTCTTCGTTATCGGTTTTGCTTATCCAATTTTCTAAATCGGCAATATCTAAATCCTCAATAGTTGCCCCAACTATCAACGCATCAACAGCTGACTGACTACCCTTTTCAACTAAATTATTATATAATTCCTCAAATTTTGGATTTGAGAACTTTCCAACTTCTTCACTTTCAACTGGGTCTGGGATATTGTATTTTTCTAATAGATATTTTACTGAATCAGTATGGGTTTGTTCGCTATTAGCAATATTTTTGAATATCTGTAATTTCCACTTATCATATAATGTTAAATAAACATCTCTTGCCAATTTCTCTTCTTCTCTCATTTCAATTAATCCTTCCTTTTCTTCTTCACTTATTGACTGTTGCGGGAGTGCATCAATATTCTCACACATTAAGCTAACATTTACATCCCCATTATTATTTACAATTCCTCCTTGTCCCATGCCCATTTGATTTTGATGGTAATCAACTTGATTATTATTTTGTATTTGATTATCTGGCATCTGAGTATCTGTATTTTGAGATATGCATCCTGCCAAAAGAACTGCGGAAGCAACTAATGATATAACTATTAATTTTAAGATATATTTCATAATATCACCATTAAAATTTAAAAAATAAAAAAGAAATCCGTCAGTGTTGTGCAGTTGTCATGCCCCCGTCCTTCATGTTTTGATGATTGATGTGTGGAGCTCCTGCATTTCCTACTGTGGTATTTTCATATTGATGGTTCATAGGTGCGTTGGTGTTTGCAGGAGTTCCTGCATTTCCAATATTTTGGTGGCTCATAGGAGCTCCCATGTTGCCCATATTATTCATGTTTGCATTCCCCATCATTTTACCATGGCCGCCAGCATGTAATTGCAACCTAATCGTTGCCATCTGTTCTCCTTCTAACTGTAAAACTATTCTGTATGCATCTTGGTATTTATTTTGATTCATTAATTCATTAACTTCATTTAATTTTTCTTCTAATTCAGTGGTGTTTATTCCCTGTTCTTTTAACATTTCAATTTTCATTTCCATGTGTCTTATTCTATTTTGTATTGTCAATTTTACTCTGTCTTCTGGAATGTTCTGAACAGCCACATTAAGCCCCTTATTTCTCAATCTATTTACCACTGCTGAATGATTGTAAGAGTAAACTGGATTTTCGATTACTTCCACTTTGTTAGTTCTTAAATGTAATCTTTCAGGTTCTACTGATAAGTTTGTGCCGTTTGATAATAATACCAAATAATGACCGTCTCTTACTCTTGCCATTGTTTCGTTCAGTGATATATCATCCATTCCATGAGCAACGCAGATTGTTGCATTCCCATAGGCATGAGCAAACTCATTTTGGAATCTCATCGTAATATTTGCGTTTGTGTCGTATCTTGTTTGACCGCCTATTCTTTCAACTGTTAAACTCGCATTTTCCAATGCGACAATATAATCATCAACAACTGCTAAATTTCCACCGATTACTACTACTTTGTCGGGATTAAGTGATTTTATTTCGTCAATTACGCTTTCGTTGTATATTCCCCATGTTGTAGTAACTACTGTTGCATTTAATACATTTGCAACTCCCAAAGCTGCTGTTTGGTCTGCATAATTATCACTTACCAATACGACATCTGTTGCATATACTGCTGATGCCGATAGTGCTATTAGCGATAAAAGCACCATTAATTTTTTTAGCATATTCATCACCTCATAGATTGTAACATTAACATATAATATATTATTGGATATAATTGTTATTATATATACAGTTCTAAGCTCCATGTCTGTACCCTAAACCATAATCTGTGAGCTATCCACAACATCCATCTTCTCAGGTGTCATTACCACAATAACATGATTCAATTGTGCATTTTAAATAATGCTTCCTTGGTCATTAGTGGGATATGCAAAAACTAAGGTAATAACTCCTCATTGCGTCACCATATTGTCACCAATTTACACAACTGATAGTAAAAATAAAAATAATTTAAAATTAATTATTCATTGTCATTATCCTTCCCATCATGCTCCATGCCCTCGCGCTCATTGTGCATTTCATTGTGTATCTCTTGATGGTTATCTTCAGTATCGTTAATTTCTGAGTGTATTTCGGTGTGTATCTCTTGATGCATTTCCTGGTTATCATGGTTTCTATCCATGATTTCATCGCCAATCTCTTTGTGTATCTCTTGATGGTTATCTTCGGTGTCATTGAGCTCATTGTGTGTTTCCTTATGCATTTCATGGTGGTCATCGTCCATCTCGTGAGCTCTAACAACCATTGCCATCTGTTCTCCTTGAAGTTCTACCATTAATTTATAGGCCTCTTCGTATTTGTCCCCATCCATTGCTTCTTCAGTTTCATTCAATATGCTTTCTAACTCTTCTAACTTATCTTCCAGTTCTGATGCATCTATTCCTTGACTTTTCAATAGATCGATTTTCATTTTAAGTGCGGTGATTTTATTTTCCATCATAACTTCTATTTTGTCTTGTGGAACAGCATTAATTTTTACATTAGCTCCTTTCATTTTAAATTTTTCTGCTACTAATGAACCGTTATATAGTGGACTGTCCATCACTTCAACTTCCTCAATTTCAAGGTCTAAATCTTCAGGATCTACCGTTAAATTAACCCCATTTGTAAGTAATACCAAGAGTGGTTTATCCATTCCTTGAAATGTTCCATTCAATGCTATATCGTCTCCATGGTAAACATATACGGTAGTTCCATTTCCAAACATATGCTTAAATTTCAATACAAGGTTTGCATTGGTTTCGTATCTATTTTCCCCAGCAATTCTCTCAACTTCAATTCCTATATTTTCTAATTCTTTTGTGTAGTTTTCAACAACTGCCATCGGACCCCCTACAACAATAACATCATTAGGATTCAATGATCTTATTTCATCTAAAACGCTTTCGTTGAAAATGCCCCACGGTGTCTTTATTACCGTTGCATTAACTGCCTTAGCTACACCTTCCACAGCCACATAATCTGCATGATTGTCACTTACTAAAATAACATCCGTCGCAGATACCATTGGCACTACAATCAGAGTTAGCAATAATATCAGTTTTTTTAGCATATATTTCACCAAGCTTCTTTTACATTCTATTTCTTTAGATTTCCATATATTTAATTCTTTGTTTTATAATTCGTTTATATGTAGTATTTTTACTACACATTACTATATTATGAAACAGGTATATATAGATTATTGAGTTATGTAAAAAATATACACAATTATAAAAATATAATTGTAAAAATAAAGATATGGGCAATCGTAGGACGCACCATATAAATGACTATTGTCAAATGGGCAGAAATTGTAGTTATTTGCAACCATACAGTTAATATTATTTCATATTGTTCCATATGTTTTGACTAAATATGTCCAATATACGATTGACTAAATTAAAATAAAAAATTAATTAAATGTTTTTATTCAATAATTCCTTTACAAGTTCTTTCTTTTTAATGGCGTCATCGCATGATTTTTTAACCTTTTCCTTCATAATCTCAAATTCTTCTGTGCTTGGTTTCATTTTTTCGACTACTTTTTTAACTGGGGTGTATGCAGCCTCCCTAAATTCTGGAATAAGCGGTATTTTTTTACCATCCTCAATTACGAAACTAATATTTCCTTCTTTTACTTCCCCGATTATTTTTGCCCCTGTTTTTTCCATAATTATATCTGCATGTTCCTTTGGTGCAATAATTAATAAACTATCAATAGAAACGCCCAATGGGTCAATATTCAATTTATTCAGCATATCCAAAACCTTTGGATTTATTAAATTATATATTTTATCCTTATCTACTTCCAATGAAACGGTTGCAGTTTTTGAAATTTCGTAGGCATCCCCCCTAAGCCCCCCGTTTGTCACATCAGTCATTACATGGATATATTTTAATAAATTGTTATCAATTAGACTTTTACATGCCTTTAAGAAATCCACATTGAGTGTTTCATAAATTACATCAAACATTCCATAATATAATGCCGTTGTGGATATTGTTCCTCCACCACTTCCTTCGGTCATTAAAATTACATCTCCAACTTCTGCTCTAACTCGCGAGGTTGGTAGATTATCATTTATAACACCGATTGCACCAACTGCACTCACCATTCTATCTCCCAATACCATATCTCCCCCAACTCTTAGTGTACTTCCTGCAACCAATGGAACACCTATTGCCTCAGATACTGCACAAATACCGCCTGTAAAATCAAATATCTTTGACACATCCCCATCATCTGCCAAATGGATATCACTTATAAGTGCAACAGGGTCTGCACCCATTACAAAAACATCTCTAAGGCATGCCCTACAAACATGAAAACCTGCTAAAAAAGGAAAATCGCTTAATCGTGAGTGAGTCCCATCAATTGCCACAACGGTATATTTTGAATCTGCCCTTACAACTCCTCCGTCGTCTTGTTCCCTACTATCTACTATTGTATTTTGGTTTGTGCTCTCTATTATTCTGGCTATTTGCTTGTGTATGAAAAAATCCCCTTCTCCTCGGCTACCTCCGCCCATTTCCCCCATTTTTACATCGGATTCAATGCAATCCAATAAATATTTTAATTTACTATCTTTAATAGATTTATATGAATTTATAGTTTTTACTTCCGATATAACTGCATTTACAAATTCTTTTGCAATATCTTCGCTTATATCTGTTTTTATCTCAGTGATTCTTTTGAATCCATCTTCGATTATTTTATTTTCGGGAATTTTATTATTTAGGCATCTTTTTACATAGCCTTCTATATCCATAATTACACCAAATTGATTAATATATTAATTATTTATATGGTTATATAATTATATATTCATTTATAAAAATAGAATAATGATAAAAATAAAAATATGATATATTGGGAGCTCCTGCTAAAAATCCCAATTATAGTCAATCTTCGGTCGTTTTCATAAATATACCCTAATTAAAAAGGGCAAAATCCGTATTATATTACTAAAAAACGAAGTAAATATGCGTCCTAATTTCTCAAAACTCCGAAGGAATTTTTACGGCAGTATAAATTTTCCATTGGAAAATTTAGAGACTGTAAATCGTTTCCAAAGGAAACGATTGAAATAGGACGAATAAGGACAGTTATTGAAGATTAACTATAAAAGGACATTATAAAAATTGATTTAAACCTATATATTTATTGACTTAATTTTAAAATTGCTTCGGCTATGTCTCCATTACATTCTTCCAATACTTTTTTAGCCTCTTCTTCGGAAACTTCGCACTGATTTACCACCATTTCGATATCTTCCTTAGTAATATCCAATTTAACTTCCTCGTCTTTTATTTGTTCTTTCTGCTCAGCTTTTATGTCGTCTTTTTTGATATTTTTAGCTCTTCCTGTTATGGTATATGTTTTATTTCCCATTACATCCATTACTTGAACTTTTGGTTTTTCAAATACCATTATTTTATCTTCTAATTCCATGGTTATTTTTAATACCTTAATATCTTTGGAATCCATTCCCATATCGCTCATCATTTTTTGCATTTGTCTCATCATTTTTGGATTCATTCTTCCCGGAAACATATTTTCACCTTTTTATTATTTACATAATTTATAGTATGTTCGGGAACAACTTACACTCATTATATTTGCTCCCCTATTTTGTATTTTGTTAGTTAATATAATAAAATACCATAGAATATTTAGAGAATAGACTTG
Organism: Methanococcus aeolicus Nankai-3; assembly: GCF_000017185.1. Taxonomy (NCBI): domain Archaea; kingdom Methanobacteriati; phylum Methanobacteriota; class Methanococci; order Methanococcales; family Methanococcaceae; genus Methanococcus; species Methanococcus aeolicus. The sequence goes on from NC_009635.1 coordinate 920,516, forward strand.
AACATACTAATACCGTAATGAGATATATTATAATTATAATGATTTTAATATAATATGATACATATTATATCAAATATATTAAATTGTATGTATAACATATATGATATATTATATTGAATGATTATTAATTTAATACATACCTATTTATCTTTTATATATTTTATTAATGTCCAAATGTTTATAATATTTTAATATTTATAATAATAAGTTTATTAATGTGATAATTATGCTCCAAAATGTTAATGACAAAACATTAATTAAAAAATCAATATTGGGAATTAAAAAATTAGCAGATGAATTAAACAAAGATGTAAAAATAATGCATGTATGCGGTTCTCATGAACATACAATATGCAAATATGGAATAAGAGATGTATTGCCAAATAATATAACTGTTATACCGGGTCCGGGCTGTCCTGTATGTGTTACAACCCAAAAAGAAATTGATAAGGCCATATATTTAGCAGAAAAAGGATATACTGTTGCCACACTCGGGGACATGTATAGAGTTCCAGGAAGTGAAAAATCATTGATGCAACTTCAATCAGAGGGGGCCGATGTAAAAATAGTATATGGTATAGGGGATGCCGTTAAATTTGCAAAGGAAAATCCAGATAAAAAGGTTGTATTTGTGGCAATAGGATTTGAAACCACTGCACCAACTACGGCTTCGGAGCTCCTTAGTTTAAATAATTACAACAATAATGAAGACAATATAAAAAATAATAAAACCATAGATAATTTCCATATATTGAACTGCCATAGGCAAACTCCACCAGTTATGGACTTCTTATTAAGAGAGGGAACTGTAAATATGGACGGATTTATATGTCCCGGGCATGTTTCAGTTATTACTGGATTAAAACCATATTATGCACCTTGTGAAAAATATAAAGCTCCAATGGTGGTTGCAGGATTTGAACCAATTGATGTTTTAATGTCTATATTTTTAATATTAAAACAGATGATAAATGAGGAGGCAAAAGTAGAAAATGCCTATAAAAGAGGGGTTAGGGAGGAAGGAAATATTGTAGCTCAAAAAATTATAAATAAAGTATTCGAACCTTGCGATGTAGCTTGGAGGGGTTTTCCAGTAATTACCGATGGAGGATTAAAATTAAGAGAAGAATATGAAAAATATGATATACACAATATAGAGGAGCTCCCTGTAATTGAAGAAAAAATAAACAAAGCCTGTATATGTAGTAAAATATTGAGGGGAGAAAAATTACCAACTGACTGTAAATTGTTCGGAGCTCCCTGCAATCCAATGAATCCAATAGGTAGTTGTATGGTTTCAGACGAGGGAACATGCAGAATATTTTATAAATACCATAATAAATTATAATTAATATTGTGATATTTTGTGGTGTGATATTTATGGGATATCTGGGTTTAACCGCACAGGAAGCCGAAGAAAGATTAAAGAAATATGGCTACAATGAATTAGAGGTAAAAAAGAAAATAACATGGTTTAATATATTAGTTAGACAATTTGTTAGTAATTTTTTAGTGTGGGTTCTTATTGTAGCTATGGCCATATCGGCTTATATCGGCGAGATGCTTAATTTTTGGATGATATTATTTTTAATAATTTTTGTTATTATGATGGGATTTGTTCAAGAATATAAGGCTGAAAAGGCCATGGAATCTTTAAAAAAATTCATTCAATATAAAACCCAAGTTATAAGGGACGGTTGGGCATGTGAGATATTTAGTAAAGAAGTAGTTCCGGGGGATATTTTAGTTTTAAAAATGGGCGATAAAATTCCTGCTGATGCAAAAATTATAACAACTTCAGGAGAATTTAAAGTTGATGAGTCAATTTTAACTGGCGAAAGTAATGTTGTAAAAAAATCTAAGGAGGATTTAATTTTTGCTGGAACTCAGGTCGTGCATGGAGCATGTAAATCCACCGTAATTAATACGGGCATGAAAACAGAACTTGGAAAAATTGCGGAGATGGTTGAAAAAGAAGAAGAAAAAACCCCACTTCAAATAAAAATACATAATTTAGGAAAAACTTTATCATTTGTTGCCCTATTGGCCTGTATTCTCATTTTTAGTTTTGGTATTTTTATGGGAGCTCCCATTTATAGTATGTTAATGGTTGCATTGGCTCTTGCAGTGGCTGCTGTTCCTGAGGGACTTCCCCTTGCCCTTACTCTTACATTATCTCTTGGTATGCATAATATGGCAAAGCATAATGCAGTTGTAAGAAAGATGCTTGCAGTTGAAACCCTTGGTTCAGTTACTGTGATTTGCACAGATAAAACAGGAACATTAACAAAAAATGAAATGACTGTTGAGAAAATTTATGTAAATGGCGAATTTTATGACATTGGGACAATTGACAGCGAATCAAAAGAATATATTTTAAAAGAAGGTAAAAAAATAGAGCCCGATGAAGAAAAAAATCTAATTTTATTATTAAAGGCTGTTTCGTTATGCAATAATGCCCAAATAACCAGTCCAATATCTCCTGAAACCATCGAAACTGATATGTTGGGAGACCCTACGGAAGTGGCACTTGCCGTTGTAGGAACAAAAATAGGGTTGTGGAAGCATAATTTAGATGCAGAATATCTGAAAATACATGAAATACCATTTACATCTAAAAGAAAATTAATGACAACCGTTCATCGCATAAATGATAATGAATCAATAGTATTCACAAAGGGAGCTCCCGAAGTAATATTAAATACCTGTAAATTTATTGAAAAAAATAATGAAATTGAAGAGATTGATGGGAGTACTATTGAAGAGATATTAATGACAAACAGCGATTTGGCAGGTTCTTCTTATCGAGTTATTGGAGTAGCATATAAAAAAATTTCTAATTATGATATAGATAATTTAAATGACAATATTATAGAGAAAGATTTAACTTTTTTAGGACTCATAGGAATGATAGACCCCCCCAAAAAAGGAGTATATGAAGCAGTTAAATCATGCAAAAAAGCAGGCATAGAAATTATAATGATAACCGGCGATGGTGAAGAAACTGCAAAAGCAATAGGGGAAAAAATTGGCATATATACTAAAGATGAAGATGAAAATAAAATAAATGATTCAGATATAGTAAAAAATATAATTAAAAAGGGAACTATTGTAGGAACTGAATTGGATAGTTTAAGCGAAGATGAATTTGACATTATTGTTGATGCTGTTAGCATATATGCAAGAGTTGTGCCCGAACAGAAGCTTAAAATTGTAAAGTCATTGAAAAAGAAAGGACATATCGTAGCTATGACCGGCGATGGTGTTAATGATGCTCCTGCTTTAAAGATAGCGGATATAGGCATAGCAATGGGCAAAAAGGGAACAGATGTTGCAAAAGAATCAAGTGATATGATACTTCAAGATGATAATTTTGCCACGATAGTGGAGGCCATTAAGATAGGTAGAAATATTTATGAAAATATAGAAAAATTCACCTGTTATTTAGTATCCCATAATTTTATGCAGGTTATCCTTATAGCCATTGGAATATTTATATTTGGATTTGATTATCTGCCGTTATTGCCATTACATATTTTATTTATAAATGCAGTTGGTGAAGAACTACCTGCCATATCACTTGGAATGAGCCCCGTTAGAAAAGAAATTATGGATAAACCCCCAAGAAAGACACAAAACATACTTAATAAAATGAATTTATATTTAGTTTCCAGTTTAGCCATATTTATGACGGTTGTAGTTTTTGGAGTATTTATTTTCTCCAATCCATTGGAAAATATAGAATATGCAAGAACCATGGCATTTAGTGTAGTGGTTGGAATGATAATATTTAACACATTTAACTTTATATCGCTCGATAAATCCATATTTAAAATAGATTATCCATTAAATAAAATGCTAATTATAGCCATATCATTTATCGCAATAATAACAATAGGTATCTTAAATATTTCTTATTTAAAAGAAATTTTTAAATTTGCATCACTCAATTTAAAAGATTGGATTATATGCATAATAGCATCATTTTCAACAGTTATATTTATGGAATTCATTAAAATACATAACAAATTTAAAAATAGCAATAAATAATGATAGAAGATAAATAATAAATTAAAAGAAAAATTATCTTTGGTGTTCCAACTTAGAATTCAATTTATAAATATCCGATGAATCATTTTTATCTTCATCGATTACTTTAACATCTTTTAAACTTTTCAAACCTTGTTTTTCAGCTGTTTTTTCTATCCCTAATTTATTATTGGTATCCACCATAATCACATAGGCATTTAGTGTAGGGATATTAGACATATAACATGCCACCGACCTATGATGTCCATCAATTAATATATATTTATCTTTTGTTGCCTTTGTTTTAATGACAATTATTGGTTCTGCAAGCCCCATCTTCAACTCATACTCTCGCCCACATAATTCATCAGCATATATCTTTGACTGTGTTGGTTTAAGTTTATCTATTGGTATTATTCCCTCATCCACCCTAATTTTATAACCTAAATTTTCGTAGGTTTTTACTATTTTATTTAATTTTAAAGGGGTGGTTTTCTCGATTTGAGACCTAATTACATCTGTATTAGTGATTATCCCTACCAATTCATTATTATCATTCACAACAGGGAGCTTTGAAAAACCCGTCCTAAACATTATCCTACCAACATCTCGAACTGGTGCATCAGGTCTTGTAATAATCATTTTTTCTCTTTTAGTCATTAGATTTTCTATTTTTTCAGATTTTTCTACATCAAATATATCATGAACTGAAATAATTCCAATCAATTTATTATCTTCGATTACCGGAAAAGTATCATGTGTAGTTTTTTTTATTAAGTCTATTACTTCCCCTGCTGTGTTATTAGGTGTAACAACATCTACGGTTTTTGTCATATATTCTTTTACCTTCACCATGGAGCTCCCCTTAATGATTTATTTGATATATTTTTTATTTTTTATTTTATGGTTTTTTCATATAATATTTCCTTAGTTTTCTTATTTCTAATTTTCAAAATCCTATGAAATGGGATATGTCTTGTTATAGGTCCCTCTTCGTAAATTATGAAAGAATCATTTATTAACATATTCTCCATAGATATAGATTTAGTTAAAGAAATTGATTTGTCTCCCTTTTCTTTATCTCCTGCCCTATGCAGATAGGTTATTTCATAATCCTTTGCGTCATAATCAGGATGCCATAATATTTTATTTATTAGCTCTTTAAGCATAATATCATCCACCTTAACCCCCTAATGCATATGTGTTTATTCCTCATATTTTTTAGTGGAATCCGTCTCATCAATACCCATGGCCTCCAATATTCTTGTTTTAATTGCTTCTTCAACCAAATTTTTAAGTGATTTTTTATCTGAGACTGATTCAAATATTCCGAGGTCTATACTTGTAGCAGCTGATGATTGATGCCCTCCCCCACCAAATGCTGTCCTCATTATTTCACCGATATCTATTCTTAAATCTTTGGTTCTTGCACTAATATGTATCTTATTTTCAGATATTCCAAATACATAAGTTGTAGTTATGCCTTCCATTTTAAGCAAAAAATCCGCAGCTTTTGGTAAAGCATCACGGTTTTTAATATGTCCCACATAAGACAAAGCTATATTATTTTTAATTATATTCCTATTAGTTATTGCTCTTGCAAGAGCCTCCATACTTTCTGTATCCATGTCGGGGTTCTCAATTAAGTCTAGCGTTTTCGGGTCCATCAAATCTTGTAAATATCCCGCAGCATCAAAATCTTTTTTAGATGTTTTTCTTTTAAAATAGTTAGTATCTGTACATATTGCATAATATAATGCAGTTGCCAATTTCTGTTTTGGCACTATGTTCAAATGACTTAAATATTCTGTTAAAATAGTAGCAGTTGCGCCAATATCTGGCCTTATGTCCATATAATTTGCAGTTAAATCTCCATTATTGTGGTGGTCCAATAAAATATCAATTTTATAAGTTGTATCAATAGGTATTATTTTCGAAGAAGATGTATCTACAACGGCAACACCTTCGTAATTACTTATATCAATATTGTCAATAGGCGTTAATTTTACACCCAACAAATTAACCATTGCCTTATTTTCATCAAAACCTATTTTTCCACCATAGGCTATATCTGAACTCACACCCCATTTCATCATTATTGTTTTTAAAGCCATTGCACTAGCTATTGAATCTGGGTCTGGGTTGTTGTGCATAATTATTAAACAGGGGGCTAACTTATTATCATCGGATTTACTGGCATCAATTCCATTGATGACATTATTATCCTTAGAACCAGTACTGTACTTTTCCCCCTTACTTTTGGAGGGGACGATATTGGAAGTTTTAGAATTATATCTCTTTTTAATGTCTTTAACAATTTCTTCTAAATCTATTAATTTTCTTCTTAATTTTGATTTTTCAATTTCCAATAATATCTCATGAGCCGCACAATCCACAGGGTAAATTATTTTATGGACTTCAATACCACTGTATAAATCAGGATATTGCACAATATTTCTGACTATCAAATATGCCTTTGGATTTAGCTTAGAAACTAATTTCGCGATTTTTTTATTTGTTTCTCTTTCATTTGTTAATACTATAACAGTGTCGGCATCTTTAATACCTGCCTTATTTAATATGGTTTCGTCGGTAGCATCGCCCACAATAAAATTAAATTCAGCCTCTTCAACAGATTCAAATACAACTGCATTACTGTCAATTACTGAAATTTTATCTATGGCTTTAGTATTATTCACTACTTTACGACCAAATGTCCCATATCCTATAACAATTATCATAAGTTCCCTCATAGGAATTATTAATATTTATAAATAATTAAGGTATATAGTATGTTCAGAAAGTTTGTTATCTATTAGTTAAAAAGATTAAGATGCATTACAGTATATTCGGAAAGAAGGTTATTTAACTGTCCCAGCATATATAAAATATGTCTGTATTATGGTAAAATATAGTTAATCTTCAATGGCCGTCCTTATCTGTCCCAAACTATTTATTAATCTAATTCAATAACCTAATAATTTGAGTTTATTGTATATCGCCTGAAAAAGACCGAAGATTTACTATAATAATATTTAAATTTATTATATAAACCAGTTATACAAAAAGTTCCCGAACGAACCATATATAATATCAACTTAATATCCATACACAGTAGGATTTGTTAATATAATAAGTTCTTGAACATATATATTATTAACATATATGTATATTATTAATATTGACATCATATTTGAAATATAAATATAAGGAAATTGAATTAAAAATTAATTAAATTCCCCAGAATGGATTGTTCTCTAACTTTCTTTTTAATTCCACATATCTTTCAAATGCCTCTCTTTCGTCCCCCCTTAACTCGCCCATATAATTATGAGATAATATTCTTACCTCTGGTTCAGGGAGCTCCACATACATAATATCATCTTCCCCGATATGTCTCCCAAGAATTACAGTTCCATCAATAGAAATTGGAACCTCCATTCCAACTTTTGCCTCTTTTATATTTTCCTGTTTTTTATCTTTAATTTCTTTAACAGTCCCTAATCTTTTACCCTGTTCATCTACAACAGAACAGCCAACTCTCAGCGTTCCATATACTACCTCCACGCCACAAATGGCGGGTTTTGTTTTATTAAAAATACATCCGGGAATTATTCTCAATATGGCGGGTTTTGTTAATCTATTAAACTCATCTGATTTTAATAATTCTTTCATTTCTTTTGTCCATTCTTCATAATCTTCAACAAGTTTATAAATAATGTCTCCTTCGAATGTTTTTATCTCATATTTTTCTACTTCACTTTTTGCATCTGCCAATAGTTTTGAGTTAAATAATATAATTGCCCCATTTAATGGATTAGTTTGAGCATAAGATGAAGCTTCGATTACATCTTTTTTTGAAACATCTCCAACTTCTGCCTTTTTGATTTTTGCACCTACCTTTCTTAATTCTGTTGCAAGTGCCTCCAATGAACCAAGAGTATCTGCCTTTATAATTATACCTTCTTCGTCTAGTTGTATGGCTGTTTCCTCTATCTCTTCCACAATTTCGGCTTTTGCCTGTTCCACCATATTTTTTGGCACAATTCTTAAAGGGCTACCTGCTATAATATTGTCTAAATCAGGGGCAGATATTTTAAGACCAGTTGCAGCACTAATTTCATTCATTGTTTTAAATTTATCCCTCGGGTCCCTCATTTCATCTAGTGCCTTTGGCTTTAAAAGAGCCTTTATTCTAGAAACCACAATTCCGTCGGGATTTCCTATTACAATGTAGTCCCCCCTTTTTGCCACGCCATCATAAATTATGGCATCCATGGTTTTTCCAAGCCCTCTTTCTTCTTTAACTTCAAGAACTGTTCCTTTGGCATATCCTTCTACATTTAATTTTAAATTTTGTTCCATAAATCTTTGAGCAAGACCGGAAATCATAACAAGTAAATCAGGGATTCCCTCCCCCGTCATTGCAGATATTGGCACAATATTTATGGTTTTTGAAACATCTTTTACTCTGGAAAAAAGGTCGGCTTCAAATCCCCTTTCTGCCAGAGGTGCTATCACATTTTCATACAACTTAATTTCAAATTCTGTTAAAGCATTTGGGTGCTGTTTCTGTTCGTTAAAGTTTGTAATGAATGCCCCATCTACGGAGCTCCACCCCGGCAACCTATCAATTTTATTTGCTGCAACTACAAATGGAGTTTTATTTTGTTTTAATATATTTAGTGCCTCTATTGTTTGGGGCATGAATCCTTCATTTATATCTACAATCAATACTGCAATATCTGCCAGAGCTCCCCCTCTTTTTCTGAGTGAAGTAAATGCTGCATGCCCCGGTGTATCTATAACTAATATTCCGGGAATGGTTAAATTTGCACCCAACATTTTAATTAAATCCTTTGATATTTTCTTTATAATATCTATTGGAATTTCACTTGCCCCGATGTGTTGAGTAATTCCCCCTGCCTCTCTCTGTGTAACCCTCGTTTTTCTAATTTTATCGAGCAAACTTGTTTTTCCATGATCTACATGACCAAGAACACTAACTATTGGACATCTTAATGCCATATCTATCACCGTTTAAAAATAAAAATAAAATAATATCACTATAATCACATAATAACCGTTAAAAATAAAAATAAAATAATATGTTGTTATCTAATAATATATCTAAAATAATATGAGATTTATATTATATATATTTATTTATATCACATTAGAAACTCATTAAAAATATAGGAATTGCTGAAAAAACCATCGCCAATGCAACAATTATCGCAAAAAACTTTTTTTTATCCATTGTTATCCCTCAATCCTAAATAAGATGTTTTGACTAGTTTGTCTTTACTAATATTTAAACTTTTCAGTATCTCAAATAATTCATTAATGGCCTGTTCTTTTTCAGATAAATCATTGACAACCTTTTCAAATTCAACATAGGTTCCAACATTTTCAACTTCGTCGATGGTTATTATTATATCCTGTTCTTCTTTTTGATATATTTCTCTTATTTTAGTTATGGGCTTCACTGGTTTAAATCCAAGTCTTTCAAATATTTTTCGTGCTGTTTCCCCGTCATCTATTTTTATCTCTAATTCTTCCCTTGTTTTTGATATACTATCTATTTTAGCTCCCTTATAAGTAATATTATAATAAGTTTCTTGGCTGTCAAGATTTATTGACTGCCTAATTCTAACGGCTTCATCGGTTTCTTTAAAATCCCTATCTATTCCATTAAAATATGTATCAATTTCTTTCTTTTTTGCGATTTTTTTAAATCCCATTTCAATTATATTATTTATAAAATTTGGAATTTCCATTTTTTCCATTTTTGCCTTTAACTCTACCTCTATCATACTACCACCAATTTTTTAATATCTTCCTTTAAAATATTTTTTAATTCTATTATTTCATTAATTGCAATATTTTCAACTGTAAGCCATATTATTACAATATTATCCCCTTCTTTTTCAAGTGTGGTGGATAATATATTGCCACCCAGATTTGAGATATTTAAAGATATATCTGCCAAAAGCCCAATTCTATCTTTTGCTATTATTTGAACTTTTGTAGTAATTAAACTTATTTTATTTTTTTCAACCAAATATATTCCTTCTTTTGTTAAATATGCTCCGCCAGACCTGCCTTTTTTCGTAGTTAATAACCCCAAATCCCTTAAAACTCGAATATATCTATCTACATTTTTTGGGTGAAGGTTTAATTGTTGAGCTATATCTTTTGTAGTATTGTATTTTAATAATTGTTCCATTATATTTTTAGTAGTTCCTTGGAGCTCCATGTTATCACATATATAATAATATTATAATATATATAATATTATTATCTATTATTTATTATTGAGTATTATTATATTATTTCGTGGTGATAAATTGCTAACTCATGTAGATGAAAACGGCGTAAAAATGGTAGATGTATCCAATAAAAAAGATGTTGGAAGAATATGCACTGCAAAAGGATATATAAAATTAAAACCTTCTACAATAGAAAAAATAAAAGAAAAAGAAGTAATAAAAGGAGATGTATTGACAACGGCACAGGTTGCGGGAGTAATGGCAGTAAAAAATACATCAAATACCATTCCAATGTGCCACCCCTTACCAATTACTTCAATAAAAGTTAATTTTGAATTATATGATGACAAAATTGAGGCAATTGTAACGGTAAAAACAACATATAAAACAGGCATAGAAATGGAAGCTTTATGTGGTGTTAGCACAGCACTATTGACCATCTGGGACATGGTAAAGGCCATAGAAAAAGATGAAGCCGGGCAATATCCTGAAACTGAAATATATGGAATAAAAGTAGTTGAAAAAATTAAAAATGAATAATTATAGTAAGTTCAAGAACTGTCCCTTGTTTGTCCAAATTATTATGAATGGGTATTTTAGTAATAATAATGAGTTAGCTTTATTAATATACCCAACTGAAAAAGACCGAAGATTGACTATACTCCATTATTAAAATACAGATCGAGTAGGATATTTATGTGGAATTTAGAAACCGACAGAGTAATAAAAGAAATAGAAAAATCAAATGGGAAAAATATAGTATTTCATGCACCAGAAGGTTTAAAATTAGCCGTTGAAAAAGAAATAGAAAAAATAAATGATTATTTTAACAGCACTAAAAATTTAATAATGTGGGGAGCTCCATGCTATGGTGCATGTGATTTATGCGACCATGAATTAAAATATAATAATATTGATTTAATAATTCACTATGGGCATGAGGAGCTCCCATATGCAAAACCAGACATACCAACAATTTTCATACATTGCTACTATATTTATGATGAAATTGAACAAAACAATATATTAAATAAAATAGATGAATATTTACAAAATAATCCAAACACCATAATTACAACCACAATACAATTTAAAGAATTGTTAAAAAAATATAATCCAAATATAATTCTTGGTTGTAGGGCAAATATATCCAATAAACCAAAATCAGAATTAGAACAGGGAACAGAGAAAGAAACAGAAAACAGCAAAATATTATATATTGGAACGGGGCGATTTCACCCATTAATGTTATGTTATAAATTTAAAAAATCTGTGAATTTATTTAATCCGACATCCAAAGAGTTTTCTGCCATATCAGAAGAGGAAGTAAATAAATTTATTAAAAAAAGAATTGGGGCCATTTCAAAATTATTAATAAATCCACCTAAAAAAATTGGAGTTGTTTTATCCACTAAAAAAGGGCAAAATAGAATAAATGTATACAATAAAATAATAAATTTATTAAAAGACAATAATATTGAATATATGCCGATTATATTAAATAATGCCTCACCAGATAATTTATTTTATGATGTGTCTGCATATATTATATGTGCCTGTCCTAGAATTGTGTTAGATGATTATTTAAATTACAATAAAACATTATTAACCCCTAAAGAGTTTGAAATGTATATTAAAAAAGATTTTGAATATGTTTTTGACGAAATATTATTTGATGATTTCGAACCCTAGGTTCAATTAACAAAATTATAAAATAATTTTGTCCAATTATAGTCAATCTTCAAAAACTGTCCTATGATAGTCCAAAATAATTAAATAATTATAGGTTTAATATTGTATGTATTATGCATAATACAGTCTTATCTGCGTATCCCCTGTATGAAAAAGTTCGAAGATTGGCTATATATAATAATGATAAAAATAGCAAATTGTAATAAAAATATAAAATCAAAAAATAGTAAAATTAATTTAATTAGTTATTTCTTTTATCTCTTTTCATTCTTCTAATTCTCTTTTTATAGTGGCTCCATCTCATTTGACCTTTCTTTTTCCATCTTCTTGAACTTCTTTTTATAGTATCACACTCGATTAATTTTATCAAATTTATAATATTTTATCATATAATCAATATTAATTATAATCATATAAATTAATTGCTCCATTTACTTTTTTCCACGACAATATAGTCGTCTTTAGTTTTGGGGGCAATTTTTAAGGCATCGTGTTTAAATGAAGTATCCAACTTAGAAATATCATCTTCCCTTAAAACATTTTTAGTGTCAAGAATATAATATTCTTCCTCACTATCAATTTCAAAGCTTTCAAGAACTGTTGAAAACTGTTCAACAATTTCTTCTGCCTGTTTTTGTATTTTTTCAATATCTATCATAAAAACCACATAAATAAATTATAATATACCATAATATATTTATAACTATTTATAATTTTTGTATGGCCGTATTATTTATAACAACCCATACTCTTTTAGTGCTGTTTCTAATTTAAATTTATTTTCTTCTTCCATTTTACATAATGGAAGTCGTAAATCACCAGCAGGCATATTTAATAAATTCATTGCGGTTTTTATTGGCACAGGATTAGTTTCAATAAATAAGGACTTCATAAGATTAAATAATTTATAATGTATTTCACGAGCCTCTTTAAATTTGCCTTCATTAGCATAATTTACCATTTGGACAAATTCATTTGGAACTATGTTGGCAACAACACTAATAACCCCATTACCTCCGAGAGATATTACGGGCAAGGTTAATTCATCATTTCCAGAAAGCACAGATATATCACATGAATTTATAACATCCGATATATGGGATAAATCTGGATTTGCTTCTTTAACAGTTGTAATGTTGCTGTATTCCTCATATAGATATTTTATAGTTTCAGGTTGGAGATTTACAGCTGTTCTAGAAGGAACATTATATAATACTATCGGAATATTTATTGATTCCGCTATTTTAGAGAAATGCTGTTTTAATCCTTCCTGGGTGGGTTTATTATAGTAAGGAGTTATTAATAGCACAGAATCAGCACCAACATCTTCCGCAAATTGAGAAAGTGCAATCGCCTCTTCTGTTGAGTTTGAACCAGCACCAGCTATAACATCCACCTTTCCATCACATACACTAACGGATTTTTCAATAATCTTTTTGTGTTCATCATGGGATAAAGTAGGAGATTCGCCAGTTGTTCCAACTGATACTATGCCATTAACTCCATTATCGATTAAAAAGTTTATGTTTTGTTCTAAACCTTCGTAATCTACTCCCCCATTTTTAAATGGAGTAATAATTGCAGGAAACACTCCTTGCATAAAATCACCAATTAAGACATATACCTACCATACTGATTATGCATCGACTTTTTTCATTTTTTTAGTTACATATCCTGCAACCCTATTTCTAAGTCTTTTGGTAGCTATCTCTGCAACCTCATCTATAACTTTTTTGTTTGTTTCAAAATCTGTGGTTAATCTGTCTTCATATTTTTCTACAAGGTCTTCCCCTGCTCTTTTAATAAATGTTTGTCTAATTCTTCCCAAGTTATCACCTGTATAGGAGCTCCTATTTATTTATTATATAATATATTTACATATTTGTGTTTTATTCAATTTACCGAAAATATATTAACCAACCATATATTGCAATCATTATTTAAATATTTTTCTTTTCACATGCCTTTTTTTGAAGTTCTTTGCTATGCTCCATCAATAAAGTCAATATTTCCAAAGACAAATTTGAGTCAAAATCATATTTATTGCATAATGATTTTATAGTCTCTTTAATATGGTGTTCCCTTTCTTCATCATTTATGGGCATGTTTAATTCGGATTTTAAATTTGCTATTTCTCCCGCAAACTGGGTTCTTTCAGCCATTAATTTAATTAATTGCTCATCTATTTCATTTATTCTATTTCTAATAATATTAAGTCTATCTTTTGGATTTGTCATTATTATCTCCAAAATATTTGTAATCAATAAATATAATAAATAAATGATAAAATATTATTCTATAAAAGATATATATTATAATATATTATTTAAGTATAACTAATAAAAGTATTCTATTATTGTGGATAACTATATAACCTATGAATAATATGTAAAATAAATATATAATATTTTAATATTTCAGGGAGCTCCATATTAATAATATATATGGACATGCGAACACATGCTTAAAGTAGATAATGATGAAAAGAGGGTTGTCTGATTTTATGATGAAACTTACCCGACCTGAATCTACCTTTTTTAAGTTTTTACTATTTTATTTTTTCTAAAACTTTACAACTTAACCAATTTTCATTGATATATTTTTCATAAACTGGCAATCTTTCTTTTAACGAATATCCAAATTCTTCGGTATATTTTTTTAATTCCTCTATTTTTGGCCATGGTGCCTCTGGATTTACAAAATCTTTTGTAATGGGCGACACCCCTCCCCAATCATCAACACCAGCAAATAAAAACAGCTGACCTGTTTCAGAATTTAAATTAGGAGGAACTTGAATAGATATATCTTTTAATATTAATTTTGCCACAATTAGCACTTTTAACATTTTTAAAGGAGTTGGTTCTTCATAATTACTCATAGGAATGCTTTCCTTTGCCCTAAAATTTTGAATAATTACTTCTTGAATATGACCGTATTTTTTATGAATATTGTTAATATCAACTAATGATTGAACAATTTCTTCATTGGTTTCCCCAATACCAACCAATATTCCAGTTGTAAAAGGTATTTTGAGTTTTCCTGCATCTTCAATCATTTTTAATCGTTTCTTTGGTTCTTTTCCGGGGCTATCTTTGTGGGCTATCGTATTATACAGCCTATCGCTAGAATTTTCAAGCATGAGCCCCATGGAAGCATTTACTTCTTTTAATGTTTTTAATTCCTCATAGGATAATATCCCGCAATTTGTATGTGGCAATAGGTCCGTATTAGTTAAACACCAGTCGGAAATATCATATAAATATTCTAAAATATTGTTGTATCCCATTTTCTTTAAATCTTCTTTTATTTTTGGATTTTCGTCTACGGTTTCACCAAAGGTAAATAATGCCTCCCTACAACCATGTTTATTTCCAGTTAATAATATTTCTTTTATTTCCTGTTTATTCATCAGTTTGTAGTTTTCTCTCCTAAATGTGCAATATCCGCAAATGTTTTTGCACCAATTACATATTGGAATAAATACATTTTTTGAGTAAGTGATATATTTTTTGTTATTGGTTTTATTGCCATTACCGATATTTTTATTTCCATTATTATTTATCAGACTTAATTTATCAATTATATCTTGTGGATTTTTTGAATTTAGAAATTCCACCATTTCCGATAGGAAATCCTCAAATCTTTGATTTGGGTATAGAAGCTTCGCTTCTATTTCATTAATATTATTCATGAGCTCCCCCAACAATATCTTTTAATTTAATATTTTTTTCAATTAAAAATTGTTCCATTTCCTCACATATTTTATCAAATATATCGTATCCCCTATAATATACACCAGTTCCAACCTGAACAGCAGAGGCACCAGCCAACATAAACTCTATTGCATCTAATCCCATGGTAATTCCGCCAACTCCAATTATTGGGAGCTCCACCGCAGAATAAATATCATAAACATTTTTTATGGCAATTGGTTTTATTGCCTTTCCAGACATTCCACCAAATTTGTTGCCCAATATTGGTTTTTTGGTTTCTATATCTATTACCATGCCCGGACCAAGTGTATTTATTGCCACAATACCATCGGCCCCAGCATCTTCAACGGATTTAGCTATTTCTTTTATATCCGCTACATTTGGAGTTAATTTAGCCATAACAGGTTGTTTATTTACACAGTCCTTTACAGCAGATACAACCGAATGAGATAAATCTGGATTTTGTCCAATTTGAGCCCCATAAAAACCTCCCGCATGTGGGCAAGATATATTTAATTCGATAACATCTACAAATGGACTTATTGTTTCTGCAACTTTTGAAAATTCATTACTGTCTTTTCCATATATGGAACCTATTATTTTTACGCCCATCTTTTTTAAATCGTCCCTTATTTCTTCAATTTCTCCAACATATTCATTTATTCCGGGATTTGGCAACCCCATGGCATTTAAAAATCCACCTTCTACTTCTACCATTGTAGGATTGTTATGCCCCATTTTCTTTTCTAACCCTATGGATTTCGTGCATACAGCACCAGCCCCATTTTTTCCCATTCTCTTTAAGGCACTTCCTGTCTCCCCCATAATTCCCGCGGCAAGGAATACGGGATTTTTAAAATCAATACCAAATAAATTTGTTTTTAACATTATATCACCATAATTTATTTTTATTATAATTATTTCCTTAATCTATTTTTATAACTATTTTCTTTTTTTCTTCTTTGAATCACTTTATAATATTTTTCATGAGGAACTTTTAAAAACTTTTCCCTTGATTTTTTAATTGTGCCCGATACCCCCAATATGATTATATTTATTGGATTCTTTTTGTATTCATTGATAGATATTAGTGCCGATTTTACAAAATCTACCTCTTCCCTCGTTATTCTCAATAGACCTTTTGGGTGGGTATAGTCAATTAACCAAGGATTACACTTGGAGCTCCCCCATACCCCATAATAATTTATCAAGGAGCTCCTTATTAAATTTACAACTTCGCCACCAGATAGCTCGTTATTGTATATAATTTTAAATGAAATATATCTCTTTTTTTCCCGTATCGTTGGAGGTAATGTTTTAAGCAATTATATCACCGATAAAAATAATAAATATACAAAATATACTTAAATATAACTTAAATATAATTTACATATAGCTATATACTTATACATATAATAATCATACCATCTATTTATAGTCAATCTTCGGACAATTTTCCGTAATGCAAGTGATTAAATAGTATAAAATCTCTCTTATTATGATACAAAACAGAGAAATACCTTTAATCGTTTAGGGCGGATAAGGGACAGTAATTGAACTTACTATATTGTTATTTTATTTTTTCTTATTCTATTTATTGTTATTAATACTATAAACGGTGATTTCGTGATAACAGATTATGCAAAAAAGATATTAAATGAAACCCTATCCTACGATGTCGGATTTGGAGATTTAACCACAGAATTAATTATTCCCGATAGCCACACTTCAAAAGGAATTATAAAAGTTAAAGAAAATGGTGTTGTGGCATGTGGGCTAAATTTTGTAGTAGAATATATAAAAGAACATAATTTAAAGGTAAAAACATTTGTAAATGATGGAGATGTTGTATCAGAAAATACAAATATTTTGGAAATAGAAGGAAATACCAAAAAAATATTGACAATTGAAAGAACAATTTTAAATTTTTTGATGCATTTATCAGGCATAGCCACAAAAACCCATAATGTTGTGGAAATGGTGAAAAAAGTAAATAACAATGTAAAAATTGCCTGCACACGAAAAACTCTTCCGATGTTGTCTCCTTTGGAAAAATATGCCGTATTTGTAGGAGGCGGGGATACTCACAGATTTAGATTAGATGATATGATAATGATAAAAGACAACCACATAGAGGCTGTTGGTATTGAAAATTGTTTTAAAATAGTAAAAAAATTAAGTTTTTCCAAAAAAATAGAAATAGAAGTAGATAATATTGAGCAATTAAAAGAAGTGTTACAATATAAGCCTGATATTGTGCTTTTAGATAATTTTAAACCCGAGGATATTGGCGGAGCTCTTGAAATTATTGAGGAAAATTATAATAAAAATAAATACACCTATAAGCCATTAATCGAAGTTAGTGGAGGAATTAACGATAAAACAGTATTAAATTATGCAAAATATCCTATTGATATAATTTCTATGGGCTGTTTAATTCATTCAGCAATTGCTGTTGATATGGGGCTTGATTTAAATAAAACTAATGATTAAAAATATAATATGGTGTGCTCGGAGCTCCAAACAATACAAAAAATATTAAAAAAATAGAAATATTAAAAATAAATTATTATTTAATTATTTACTTATTACTCTTGTTATTTTATATCTTCCAACAGCTTCGAAGTATTCTACTTCCATACCGCTGTCTATTTCCTCAACATCCTCAGGCATTGGGATTTCTAATGTATCAAATGTTTCTAAATCCATTATTTGAACTAAATCTCCCATAATTGATAAAACTTGTCCTTTTCTTTTGTCAATTAATGGAACATCTGCTCTTGATGAGGTTGGTCCAACATGCTCTTTTTTAACATTTTCGAATAGTCCCATTGCTGTTAATCTTATTTTAGCTCCTCCGTGTTTTCCCGGTTTTGACTTTGTCATATCTACAATTCTACATGGCACTTCATCAATTACGATGTATTGTCCTACTTTTAATGAACCCAATTCTACTGGTTTTGTTCCTGGCATTTAATCACCTAATATATGTTTCGTTTTTTATTGTTTATTGAATTGTTTTATTATTGATTGTCATATATAGTATATAAATATTTACATGAAAAAACTATATCTTTAATATTTTTATTAATATTTATAACTAATTATAAATATTTTGCAATTTCTTTTGCCCAATAATTTATAATAAAACTTGCCCCTGCTCTTTTTATGCCATGTAGTGTTTCTATAATAGCATCAGTCCTATTTATCCAACCATTTATTGAAGCCGCTTCAATCATAGAATATTCTCCACTTACACAGTATGCTCCAATTGGTATATTAAAATTATCATTGGCAATTTTTATAATATCCAAATAAGGAAGTGCAGGTTTTACCAATATTAAATCGGCTCCTTCTTCAATATCTAATTCAATTTCACGAATTGCCTCATTGGAGTTCCTATAATCCATTTGATATGTTTTCCTGTCTTTTATCTCTGATTTTGGAGCACTTTCTGCGGCATCCCTAAATGGACCATAAAATGAGGAAGCATATTTTGCACCGTAGCTCATTATGGGTATATCCGTGTGATTGTTTTCGTCGAGGGCTTTTCGCAGAGCTCCAACCCTACCGTCCATCATATCCGAAGGAGCAATTATATCCACGCCACTATTTGCATAAGATATGGCTATTTTTGAAAGTATGGGTAGCGTTTCATCATTTAAAACTTTATTATTTTTATAATCAATTAAACCACAATGCCCATGTGAAGTATATTCGCATAAACATGTGTCAGCAATAACTAATAAATCATTTCCCAGCTCTGCCTTTATGTTTCTTATGGCTTTTTGGATAACTCCATTTTCATCATATGCTGATGATGCAATTTCATCTTTATATTTTGGTATTCCAAATAATATTACAGCTGGAACCCCTAAATCTGCTATTTCCTTACATTCTTCAACTACGCCCTCTGTGCTAAATCTATATTGATTTGGCATTGAAGTTATTTCTTTTTTTTCACTTCCTTTTAGGGTTTCGTCAATAAATAAAGGCATTATTAAATCATTTTTTATAAGGGTAGTTTCACCGACTAAATCTCTAATTTTTTTGGTGTTTCTTAATCTTCTTGGTCTTTTTATCATGGTATTGCATCTCTATCTATTATTCGCAATAATAATAAAATATATGGTATATTGTAATATATAATATAAAGTATATAATAATATTAATAATAAAATATATTGTTGTAGCATTATATTATAATGATATCATATTAGGCATCATATAATTTATTAAATCTTGGTGGATTAATGAAACAATTTGCAGAAATTATTTCTAATTTATTTCCTTATTGGTTTATAATCTCTATGACATTACTTTTTAAAAATATCGTAGAAATAATATTAATTGGAGCATTGCCTTTTATTGTATGGGTGATTTATGCCAAATTAAAAAATCAACAATGGGATATAGAAGATAGAGCTCCAAGAATTGTGCCATTGATATTATTAATTTGTTATGGATTTTTAATATATCCTTTCATCGACCATGGATATTTAACAATGATATTTTTTATAAATTTAATAATAATATCGACTATTACAGTATTTTGGAAAATAAGTATCCATTGTTATGGGAGCTCCACAATATTAATATTATTGGCACACAAATATTATGGAGATAATACAATTTTTTTTATTGCCTTGGTATTTAATCTATTAATATTAATATCTACGATGTGGGCACGACTATATTTAAATAGACATACAAAATTGCAGGTTGGAATTGGGACATTATTGGGATTAATTATAAATATTGTGTTGATTGGCACCATAACCTGAATAACACATATAAATATTATATTAAATAAAATATAATATATTAAAATATAAAATTAATAATTTGTGAGGGAATAATATGGTAACTTTAAAAACCCCATTATCAAAGGAAATCATTAAAAAATTAAATGTTGGAGATATTGTTTATTTAAATGGTATAATTTACACAGGAAGAGATGAGGCCCATTTAACAATATTAGAAGAAGGCGAAAAACCAGAATCAAAAATAATAGTGGAAAAATTAAAACATGGCGCAATATATCATGCAGGACCAATAATGAAAAAAGAAAATAATAAATGGAAATGTGTGGCAATAGGTCCAACAACTTCCGCTAGAATGAATAATATGGAGGAAGAATTTATAAAAATAACAGATATATCTGTTATAGTTGGAAAGGGGGGCATGAAAGATGAATTATTAGATGCATTTAATGCCCATGGTGTTGTATATCTGGGAGCTCCGGGCGGTTGTGCCGCACTTCTTGCAAATTCAATAGTGGAGGTAAAAGGAGTTTATTATGAGGAGCTAGGTATGCCCGAAGCATTTTGGGAATTAGAAGTTAAAGACTTTGGGCCCCTTATTGTATCAATGGACGCCAACGGAAACAGCATTTATAAAGAAGTAAATAACATAGTTAATAAAAATTTAGAAAAAATGATACAATAAATCAACGGATATTATATTTTATATATGGAAT